>JBAYAG010000045.1:0-4935 GCA_041669885.1 Minisyncoccota bacterium
CCACCAGATGAAGGCACGTCTATATTTTGACTACCTGGAGCATATGAACCTCCATTAAGGACTCTTGGCTACAAGGACAAAGATGCTTTTCCTTTGTCTTTGTAGCCATGCCTTGACGTCTGCTTTAATCTTTATCAAAAACTTTTTTGCTCTCTATTTCTTTATTATAAATATATTTTAAAACTTTCTCATAGGCTTGTTTTTGACCTAATAAAAAAGCTGTATAAGATACTGGATCTTTATTGTTATATGATTTTTTCGATATATCATTGTACCACCTTATTGAGCTTTCCAATTTTCTTTTCAGGTTGTCCATAATTATCCCACCTTTAAACCTGTAATTTTTTAATACATGGATAATTCGTATTCATAATACTTCTCTATATCGTATAGGATCATGTCTTGGATTCGTTTTTCCCTCATTCTTCTTATTTTCTCCCAGTCTATAAAATATTCTTGTTTATAATATTCCATATCTCCTTTGAACCTTAAATCTAAATACTCTTTTAGGTCTTCTATTTTTTCTTTTGGCAGCTCTACTACTATAATTTGGACTTGTCCCCTATACTCGTTTTCGTATTCTTTAAAATATATACTTTCCTTCTTCTCTGTTTTTTGAAACAGATATTGGGCTAATATTGTGGCTTCTTGTCTTTCCATTTTTAATTTTCTGGTATAAGGTCTATGAAGGCCACGGCTACAGGTATATCTTTTTTTATTTATCATTCCATACTTTTTGTAAGTTTCATAATCTCCAAGGTCTACTCCTTCACCTTTTTTATCTATTTTCATACTTTTGGAAATATATTTTGTTATGTATTTTGCTATTTCTGTCCCGTCCATTCCCTGCCTAAGTGCATTAATAAATACTCCACCTTGTCCCCATATTTGGATTAGGTCCTCAAAGGGTGTATATTTTGCATTAAATAAAACTATATGGAAGTGCCATACTCCCCTTTTTTGGAGTTCTGGAACGGCTATATATTTAATTACATTTTTTCTAATTCCAAATTGATAATATGATAGTCTTTTGAAAAATTTGGTTAATTCTTGATTTGCTTTTGTTATATCTTTTATTTCTTCCTGAAATGTTAGTGTAAGAAATTTCGTTGTTTGTTTTTTCCCTTCATAATCTAGCCACTTTCCAGTATTACATTGGATTAAATCAAATATATTTTGTCTTGCACGGAAAAGGGATTTAATGAATCGTTCTTTTTTCTTTTTTTCTATTTGTTTTTTTATGTATTCTAGATATATTTTTCTAGATGATATTCTATAGCTTTTTTGAGCCTGAATAAATTCTCTATATATTTCTTGTGCTTTTTCCCATAGATTGTATTTATTGGTATTAGGTTTCGTTGTATAGTTATAAAATTGAATATTACTATAGGTTTTAAATGTTACTGTATTTCCAGCTATTTTAAAATCTGTGTTATAAGCCATAAAATCAAATACTTTCATTTTTTATCCCCCTTTTCTGTTTCGCATCGTTTCGCATTATGTGGTCTACTTAACAAGTAAAGTATTCAACAGCCCGATTTTGTGCTGTTGTTGGGCTGTTTGTGGTTTTTTTTATAGATATTCATGTTCTCCCTCTAAATATTTTTTTAATAGTTCCTCTATAATTTCATTTACATTTCTATTTTCTTTTATAGCTTCCATTTTTATTTCTTTTAATATTTTTTTGTCTATATTTGTTGTAAACTTTACTTTCATTTTTTAATCCTCCTTGTTTTTATTTTCTTATCTTACTTATATATTATAACGTGTATCCGTACGTTTTTCAAATCTTTTTTACAACTTTTACGAAATTATTACTCAAAAAATAAAAAAAACCGGATTTAACTCCGGTCATCATTTTTTTATTATTATTAACCGTACCATATGGTTTTTATTGGCCTTATGTCCAGATGGACAAAATTCTTGTATATTCCTATGCCTGTAAAGCCTATTTTTTCAGCTATTTTTGCAATTTCTTCTGGTTTTAATCCACTTATTCTAATGTCTACAGCTTGTCCTTTCATATGGTAGCTATTTTTAGCCCCACCTACTTTTTTATTGTATTCTGGAGTTCTGTAGCCACTATTTATTATTATTGGTTTGCCTATTGTGTCCCTTAATTGTTGTAGTTTTTTAAGTAATTGGCTATCTATTTTAACAAGTTGGCTCCCATCTTTACATTGAAATTCTTTCAGTTTGAAGTTTTTACTTACTTGTATATTATTCACTTTATCCCCCTCCTTATTGGCTCCGCTGAATTAATAACATCAATATCCATTGTCCTAGCATACAGCATTGTGGTAGATATATCTTTATGTCCCATTAACTTTTGTAGTATATCAAGTCGGATTCCTTCTTGTAACCTTTCCGTTGCAAATGTATGTCTGGCTTGATGGACTGAGAAGGGTATCCCTGTTTTTATACTTGCCTGTTCTGCATGGTATTGAAAGGTTCTAGCCTTTACTTTGAATAACGGATCCGTATGTTGTTCTTCTGTGTATGTTAATAATTGTGCTGCTACTTCTGGATCAAATACTGGTACAGTTCTCTCTCCTCCCCTTTTCCCATGTATAACATGGACTGTTACCCTATTATTGATTATATTTACATCTTCTCTTTTAAGGTTTGCAAGTTCTGAAACTCTTAGTCCTGTATAAAACATTGTATAGAATCCAAGTCTTATATGGTCGTCTTTCTGTTCTATATAGCTTAGGATTATGCTTTTTTCTTGTTCTGTTAATGGTTTAGTCTTTGTTGTTTTACCCTGAAGATATATTGTTTTTATTATTGGATTATGGTCTATATATTCTTGCTCTATTAAGTAATCGTAAAATGTCTTTATTGCGGATAACCTTACGTTAATTGTATTGTTTGAATCCCCTCTATTAGCTGATGCCTTAGTATAATTTCTTATATCTTTTGGTTTAATGGTCCTATAATCTAGATTGTTTTGTTTTAAGTAGCTGTAATAATGCCTTAGATGGATCTCGTATGTTTTTACTGTGTTTTCTGCCATTCCTTTGTGTTTATACTCATCTAGAAAATTTTTAATTTGATTATACATACTACCACCTTACTTTTAGTTTGGATTTTCTTACACTTAATAAGTTTAAAACCCAGTGGGTAATTTTGAAATCGAATAAAGAATTAATTTTTCATTTTGATTATGGTTTTATTTAATTCATTAATTGATTCAGTTAATTTTTCAATTTTATTTTCCGTTCTTATTAGAAGATAAACTGCAACTACAATTGAAAAGCCATAATTTGCTATGTTTAATAAAATTTCTTCCATGTTATTCCCCCTTAAAATTTAAATTCTTTTATTGTAAATTCATTTGGTGGCTCTTCATTACCTATAGCTTTTGAAAAGTTATCTCCACAGTTTTTACAAAAATCTAAATCTCCCATAATAAAATCATGTTTCTGTTCTTCCGATTCTACACTATAGATTATTGCTTTATAGAATATATCTTTTACACGATTACAACATTCACACTTTGCTAAATAAGGATACTTTACCATATTTATTTTTATATATTTATTCATTATTATCTCCTTTCTTTTTTTTAAAAAGGGAGCTTCAGCTCCCTTTTCTTTATTAATTAATTGTTATATCTTCAACAACTTTAGTTACAAATCTGGCACTATCCTTTGAAATTAATTTTTCCTTAAATATATCTGCTGCAATAATAGCATCCATTGCGGTGCTTACATCTGATTCAGTCAATCCTTCTTCTGGATCTTCTATGGATAGAGTTCTTTTTTTACCCATCTCGTTAATAAAAGTTAAGTATAAAGCTAGAGTTTCCATCATATCCTCCTTTCTTTAGTATAATTTTGAAATGATTATACCAATTCATTTTTCTCATCCAATATTGTTTGGAGTAATGGTTTCGTCTGTAATCCTGTTATTGTATTAGCAAATGTTTGTAGATTTTCAAGTGATGCATCTGTTTTTATACCAGCGAAACTTTTACGTCTAAATTTTTGCGTATTCCCAGCCATTCCCATGTCAAATACTAATTGCAAAGATGACCCAACGTGTAGCTTTTCTACCATATTTTAACACCCCCTTGCATGATTTTTGTGTATGCTTTTAATGATTATACTATATATTGTGTTTGTTGGCAAGGATTATACTATATATTGTATAGCAAAGTTAAGAATCGGAAAAATTTACCCCAAAGATATACCCTAATATTTTTCCGATTCTTAACGCGGTAGGGTCAAGGGTGGGTCTCAATATTTTAATAGCCACTGATTTATTCCCCACCCGCGACCAGACTACTATGTATAGATTACCACCCCCTCCCCGCTAGGAATTTGCGGGGAGGGGTTAGGGGTGGGGTTCGTACATTTCCCTCCCCGCTAGGAATTTGCGGGGAGGGGTTAGGGGTGGGGTACAATGGGGCGAGGGTGTTTCAGCTTTTTTATGTTTTTTTAGTTTTTTCTTTTAGTTTTAGTTTTAACGAAGACGATACACCCGATGCCCCTCATTTGCGTTAGCAAGTTTCTAATGCTATTTTTTTTATGGCAGAAATTTGAGAATGGATTTGCGTGGGCTAGGACACTAAAAAAAGCGGTCTTAAAAGATAGACCCATAGATTTTTTAGTGTCCTAGGTTGGTTTCCCCCCTCTCCCAAGTCCCCCCCATGTTAATCGCTCTTCCTTATTGGGGGAAGGGGGATGAGGGTTCGGGGGGGTTTGGGGGGGTGGGAGAAGGGGGAGAACCAACGGAACGGAAGGAATGGAAGAAAAATCTTCTTGATTTTCAGAAGATTTTTCTGGAGTTCCTGGAGTTCCCCCACGCAAATCCATTCGGGACTACAACCTTTGTTTTTTTATGCCACTTCTTACATAGTGATAATAACCTGATAACTTTGACGTCTGCAAGTGCTTTCAGCTGGAGGAAGTCTGAACGTGTTTTTCGTTC
>JBAYAG010000046.1:0-4844 GCA_041669885.1 Minisyncoccota bacterium
AGAAAGAAAACCTACCGGATCAGCTGTCTGGAGACCAGCTTTTTTAGCAGCAATAAGAATCGAAAATTCTTTTCGCGCTTCTTTGGCTTTTCTAAGTTCCACTCGCTTAGCGACTATTTCTGTATTGTCTGCAAGCTTAAACAAAACAATTTCCTCATCAGGATATTTTCCTTCACCTTTACTACCTTTTAATAATTTGCCTTGTTCTATGAAGAATAACTTTGGATCTTTAAGAAAACCCTGAGGCAACAATTTTGCATAATCCTGCCTTATACGAATTGTATAATGTTCAGAATCTAAATTTACATTTCCAGATGGTTCATGATGAAGTTTTTCTTTAACCCAATAATGACGGGCTATAGCTTGCTTTACCATTGCGTAATAAAATTGCTCTTCTGGGCTTGTTGGTTCAGCGATATGTTTTATTTTGCCAGTTTTTTTATCAATAATTAAACCCTCTGCGGCTTCTTCAATTTTCGAATTATGCTCTATATATTCTATAATTTCTGAACGAGCATTTTCTGACACGCCCTTAACCCTTCTATGCGCACTTGGAGCGGAAAGTAATCGAATTCTTTTTTCAATTTCATCTTCACTAAAATCCATAATTTCCATAATCTGCTCGGGAATAGTTCCTGTATAACCAGTATCATAAAAAAGTGGATCGGCGTCTGGACTGATACCTTCTTGTTCCAAAAACTGTCTCTTTGTATCATAATTTATATTATCTCTAAAATATCTAGGATAAACGAGGTATTGAGGATTAATTTCTACTACTTCTCCATTCTCCCTAAGTTTTTTCCTACCCTCTAACCCCATTTTCCTACGCCGAGACACATCTTGAGCTCTTCTACCAACATAAGCATAGATACCATCACGACCTAGATATACCTCCAATGGAGAACGCCCAATTTCTCTTAATTCATCAAACTCTTCATAAAGCTTATCATACAAGGGTACATCAACTTCAAGAGCTTTAACATACTTTTCAAATCCTCCGTTTAATACTCCCCTTATCACCGTTTCATATAATTGTACTAACCGGCTATAATCATATTCTTCGCTTTCCTCTGGGTTATAAATTTCTAAACTCCCATCGCGGTATTTTTTTTCTTCAAAAAATTGTTTAAACCTTTTTTCATCCTCTAAAATACTCAAATCCTCAACTTCTTGAATTAAATATCTAGAAAGAAGATTGCGCATAATCGAAGCCAATGGTTCCATTTTTATAGATTCAACCCTAGATTCAACAATAACAGACTGATCTTCGTTATTTAATTTTGGATTATTTTTAATTTGATCCATCGCAAAATTTCCAAAGATTTCACTATCAATAATGCTATTAATGCTTTCAATAATTGGTGCAAATTTTTCTAAATCTATATCCAATTTTTTTGTTACTTCCTTATCTGTATTCCCTTCTAATACACTGGCAAGCATTGTTGCTTTTTTTGCTTGCTCCGCATCAATCTTCCATTTATGGTTTTCATGTGGATCATTCTCCATAAATCCTTCTTTTCCATGCCCATCTTGAGGATGTGCAGAAATAACCTCATCAGCTTTCTTTAAAACTTGCGAATACCATTGCTTATCCGAATAAACGCTACACGTATTTTTAAATTTAACCGCAACAGAATAATGTTCAACCGCTTTTAATGTCCCAGAACCGGCCAATTCCTTATTTGCATAAAGTTTTAGATTTTCCAAAAAATAATCCGCTAAATTTAAGTCTGAAGAAAGATTTTCTAAAATCGTTGTCCGCACCTTTTCAAAAGTCTTCGGAAATAAATTGGCAAAATTATCGTCTCCCATATGTTTAATATAAGTCATGAGACTTTCTAATTTATCCTTAAAAAACAAATCATCTTTCTCTTGAAAGTCTTTCGGATCATAATTTTCTAATAAAAATTTTCTACTTATTCTGAGAATAGACGTTAGGCTTTCAGATTTTTTCATTGCCGTTACAGCGGCTTGCTGAACTTCCGGGCAAGATAAAATTTTATCAGACAATTTAAAATTTTTTATTATTAGCGAAACCTTCAGATCATTCTCGCCAGTGGTTAAAATTGCTATTATCGCTTCTTTGGCGGCTTGCTGAATCTCTGGAGATACTAATATATTGTCCGATAATTCGAGCTCTTTAATCTTTGAAATATTGATATTACCTCCATTAGATAAAAAATCTTTAAGAATGTCTATTCTCTTTTGTTGTTCTTTAGTTAAAACAACTTCTTCCTTTTTTTCTAAAGTAGATTCCTTAACCGGAACAGGAATATCTGTTTTTGGATTGTTTATTGGTAA
Organism: Minisyncoccota bacterium; assembly: GCA_041669885.1. Classification (GTDB taxonomy): domain Bacteria; phylum Patescibacteriota; class Minisyncoccia; order Phycocordibacterales; family GWA1-40-21; genus Bog-1340. Next base: position 2,302 of record JBAYAG010000046.1, read on the forward strand.
AATATTTACTGGTGATTCAAAATTTTCTGTCATGTTTTTATAATTAGTTTATTAACATTAGGTTTATTTCTAGTATCTGTATTCTACCCTCTCCTTCGTCTGTAAACAAGCCTTTTTCTCCGTCATTGCGAGGTGAGTGTTGGGGTGGGACCCAACACGCAAGACTCATTGAGAACTTTTGTAGTCAAAAGATCCAATGAGTGGACAGTCTCTGTAAGAGAATCCGTCGCAATCCAGGTTAATAATAATCAAAAGGGATTTTTGCGAAGCAAAAATCCCTTTTGTATTTATATAACATATGGTTTCTATTCAAATAAATCTGAATGACTACCAATATTTACCAAATGCAACTTACCACAATCTTTATCTATTTGATAGATCAATAACAAATCACTTTCTATATGGCATTCTCGTAAATGTGAAAGTACCCCATTTAATTGGTGGTCTTTATGTTTTTCATCTAATTTTTCTTGTTTTAGGAGAATCATGATAACTTCGATTAATTTTTCCTCTTTGAATTTACCCGAGTTTTTTAAACGCTTAAAATCCTTTTTATAAGATCTAAGGATATTTGGTTTAAGCATTCTATTATTTGTTTAAATATTTAAAAAGATCCTCAACACTATTAAAAGTTTTACCTTTTTTCTTTACTTCCATAGACTGTTTAAGAATTCTTTTTTCTGCTTTTATAGTGTAGCCATTTGAAGTTAGAGGTTGAAAAGGAATACCTTTACAGATTAAGGATTGGCTGTAAAACATTTTTGTGGCGGAAGACATGTCTAAACCAAGACTTTTGTAAAGCTTTTGGACGTCTCTTTTTATCTTGTCATCTATTCTTATATTTAAAGTAGCCATATTATTTATTAATTTAGTTGATATATATTAAGTATACACAATGTAATTACATTGTCAATACAATCTTATTAATGAAACACAAAGAGGATTTTCGCTTTGCGAAAATCCCTTTTGGTTTATTGTATTTGCATTTATAGTATTTACAACAATTACAACACCTATAACATTTATAACTTTTATCCCCTATTTTGATTCCCTATCAAATACTTTTTCGGATTCTTATCCAAATCTATAAAATCATCTACTATTTCTATAAGTTTTGATGATGTTGATTTACCGAAAGAAAGAAGTTCTACCTGACAACCTTCATTTACTTGAAGATATTCTACGAGAGGAATAAAGTCCCCGTCTCCGGAAACTAGTATTACTGTATCAAGCTTTGGTGCAAGTTTAATTGCATCTACTGCGAGACCTACATCCCAGTCTGCTTTTTTAGAACCACCAGAAAATATTTGTAAATTCTTTGTTTTTGTTTCAATACCCGCTTTTTCAAGCGCATCAAAAAAACTTTTCTCGTCTCCTGATTCTGTCGTTATAACATATGCGACCGCTCTTATAAGCGATCTTCCTGCTAAAGCATCTTTTACCACTTGTCCAAAGTTAACCTTTGCACCATTATAAAGGTTCTTCGCACAGTGATATAAATTCTGTGTATCTATAAAAATTCCAACTCTTTGATTTTTGTGTTTAATTACACTCATAATTAGTTTTTAGGTTTTAGTTTCTAATTTTTAGAAAATAATCACCTAATTATTATTAAAATATTAATTTGTTTCTAGAAACTAAAAACTAGTCTCTGAAAACATTTTTCGACCTGTTAACATTATATCATCCTTGAGGATGAATATAGAATGTCGAATATTGAATATAATTTATTACATTCAATATTCGCTATTCGACATTCTCTTAAATAATTTTAAAGAAAAAACTGCTTAAATTAGATTTTTTTAATTTTTAACGGAGATCGGTTCGCGAAACTGTAATCAGTTGAGTGAAGCGAGTTGTGTTTAGGAGTCCGCGGTGGCGGACACTTATACCGTAAAGAAAACCTGGTGTTAAAAAACCGCCTTAAAGCGGGTTTTTAACTTTTCTTATTTAAGTCCTACTTTCTTCATTATCGCTTCATATCTCTTAGGAGCATTTTTCTCTAAATATTTAAGGTGCTTTCTTCTGTCAGCAACCATACCTAGAAGACCTCTTCTTGAGTGATTATCTTTAGCATTTTTCTTTAAATGCTTAGTTAATTCCTCAATTTTCTTAGAAAGCATAGCAACCTGAACATCTGCAGAACCTGTATCTGTATCATGGATAGCTACTTCTTTGATTATTTTCTGTTTTTTGATCTTTGTTAACATGAAGCAGAGTATAGCATAATAATATTAATTATGCAACAGAAAAAACGAGGTGATGCCCCTGGCTGTCAAAGCCCGTCCGCGGGTAGTCTTGAATCTTCCAAAATGCGTCTCCTCGGTTTTTTTCTTTTAAAACATGGAACAAACCTGGATTGCTTCACTTTGTTCGCAAAGACAGAGGAGAATTTGCAGAGCAAATTCCCCTCTGTCTTTGCGAGGTAATCCGTGGCAATCCAGGTTTGTATTTACTTTTTACCCCAGTACCATAACTTTGTTGTAGGACAAAGTTAGCTACGGGGCAGGCTTTATGAACTTGTCTGCGAGAGTACTCGCTCA
>JBAYAG010000047.1:0-4602 GCA_041669885.1 Minisyncoccota bacterium
ATATGTTTTTGCTTCAGAAACCTGTGCTTTTCATCCGATCGGAGCAACATACATAAGAGATGTTGAACCGGGAGAAATGGTTGTTATAGACGAAAATGGATTAAGAATTAAGCAAATAATGAAAGGGGATCAAAAGTTAGATATTTTTGAATTTGTTTATTTTTCAAGACCTGACAGTATTCTCCTCGGTCAAACAGTTTATGATGTAAGAAAAAGATTTGGTGAACAACTTGCAAGAGAATACAAAATAGACGCAGATGTAATAATTCCTGTACCAGAAACAGCTATTCCTGTGGCTATTGGATATTCAAATCTTTCTGGAATACCTCTTGAAATTGGATTAATAAAAAGTAGATATATTCATAGAACTTTTATTGAACCAGAACAACATATACGTGACCAAGGAGTTAAACTTAAACTTGCACCACTTAAAAACGTCATTGAGAATAAGAAAATTATTATTGTAGATGATTCAATAGTAAGAGGGACAACTTCAAAACAACTCGTAAAAATTCTTTTTGAAACAGGAGCAAAAGAAGTTCATTTTCTTGTAAGTTCACCCCCTGTAAAATATCCAGATTTTTATGGAATAGACCTACCCGTACAAAGACAACTTATTTCTGCTGGAAAAACAATTGAAGAAGTCAGAGATTTCCTTGGCTGTACATCATTAAGCTACCTATCTTTTGATGGAATGATAAAATCTACAAATATAGACAAAAACAAGTTCTGTACTTCTTGTTTTTCTGGTGAATATCCAATAGATATAAGCGAGAGAAAGAATGACTTCAAATTATAATTATTAATTATTATTATATATTTACTCAAAATATATAATATGGTATAATAGGAACGTAAAAGGTTATTAACGATTTTACTAAAATAATTAATATAAAAAATATGGATAATGGATTAAATAATAAAGTAGCTATTTATTGGATTGTAGGAATAATAGTAATAATTGCATTATTTCTAGGTTTTAAATATTGGGGAAATAAATCAGAAACAGTAAATACAAATCTAGAAAATAACGCTACAACAACAGAAAGTATTGATTTTAATAACGAGGATGGTGTTATAAGACCAATAAACGTCTCAACAACAACTCCCACAAAAGTTCAAAATCAAATTCCTGGTTTTGACTATAAAGGATAAAATAAAAACCGTCTAAGCTATTCAGCAAAGGCGGTTTTTTTGTATAATTATTTTGTAGCATCAATTATTATTTTTGCCACATCCTCCTTTTTTATACCTTTACTTTTCATTTCTTCACCGTGTAACAACCAAAAAGATTCTACACCCTGGTTAATAACCATTGGTAGTCCATCGAGCGTTTTAAATCCTCGTTCTTTTGCTAATGTTATGAATGGTGTATCATTATTTCCTAAAATAATATCACTTATGATTGTACCACTACGTATTAGCCCAAAGTTTTTTTCTGCTTCTTCTCTATTTTTTCTAATATTCTCTATAGTTGCTGGCAATTTTGCCACAGCTAAAGAAGAATACTCTTCTAATTCTCCGGCAGAACCTTTCGTAGAAACATTGATTATAACATCAGCATCAAGAATTTCTTCTTTTATAGATTCTTCTCCTAGTGCATGACAGTTATTTTTACCCGTGTATTTATTCACTCTATCGGCTAAATTTTTAGCCTTTTCTAAACTTCTATTTAAGATAATTAGCTCCCTTACAACTCCTGCAAGAGCAAAAACTACAGAATTACCAGTTCCACCGGCACCCAACATAACTACCTTTATTCTAGAAGGATCTTCTCCAATTAATGGAATTAGACTTTCTAGATAACCAATACCATCAGTATTATAACCCCTTAAATTACCACTAGGCATCTTTTTAATTACATTCACTGATCCAACAGCTTGAGCCAATGGATCTAATTCATCTAAGTCTTTAATGATTTTATCTTTAAAACCAACACCAACACCACCTCCTATATATCTAGGATCTTGTTTGAAAAATTTTACGATTTGTTCTGTATATTCAATATCTCCAATAACCATCGCCATTACATAATCAATATCTAAGGTTTTGTATACAGAATTCCATATTGTAGGTGTTTTTCCAGGGTAATCATGTTGAATTGGAGTTAATGCATAATGAGAATATAAATCTAGAGACTCAAAAGAGGCTGGATTATTTTGTGGCTGTTTAGCAAGACTCATCAGTTTTTCACGCATAAGTTCGTTTTCCTTTTTGGGTTGTTCAAAAAACATCTAATTATTATTGTAACATAATAGAAAAAAAACAGAATCTAATCAATGTATTTAAAAGTAATCTTTGTTATCAAACTATCTTCCTGTAATTCTTCTACGGATAAATTATATATTATACCAAGTTGATATAATAATGATTTTTTATCAAAGACATCTGGGGAGGAACCATTAAAATCTTCTTTCTGAAGATCTCTAATAGGGAAAGATTTTGTTTCAATTATTTCTATTTTTTTTATAAATTCTTCTTCAAATTTTGGCGGAAGTATAGCCCAATCAGCACCAACTTTTTCAATTATTCTAATTTTAATAATTTCGCCAGAACAATAACCCCGAAAATCACCACAAATCCTTTTTCCTGGTCTAAATACAGTTGTAATCTCTTTATTTGCTATTAAGCTTTTATAAATCTTTCTAAAAGCAATTTCATCACGTGGAAGTTCTAATCTGGTCATTTTTCTTATATAAAATATAACGAGAATTATATCATAAAATATCTTTTTAACGATACTTGTGATTTTTAAAAGTAAGTGTATTATTCTCAAGGGAAAAACAATCAACACCGGAGGTTTTATGTCCAGTTTTTTGGAAAGATTGATCTGTATATGGCAAAAAATTGATAGCCACTACCATAACACAAGAAATAACATCTCTCGTAAAAATAGACTTAAAAGATATCGTACAAGGAGAAAGACAATTGTTGTTAGTAATCGCACTAATAGCAAGTTCTTCTTAGAGAGAAAAGACGGTGATTTTTCTGCTAAAAAAGCTGTAAAAATTCATCCTGGAAAAACAATGACTGTGGTTGTATCGTTCTATAAAGGAAATGTTATTTTTCTGAGAGACATAAAAGAACGACTCTTAGAAATATCAAAACCTGTTTTTCAAATTGAAATAGTTCCTGGAGAAAAACCTGGCTCTTACGTTTTCAATGACTTTGTATGATCTTAAGGAGCGTTGTTTTTAAGCAACGCTCCTTTTCTTTGTCTATTAATAAATGTTATTATTATTAATATGAATTTTGAACAAAGATATAAAGAACTAAATAAAAATCAAAGAAAAGCTGTAGATACCATAGAAGGACCATTACTTGTTGTGGCCGGTCCTGGATCAGGAAAAACAGAAATATTAAGTTTAAGAGTAGGAAAAATTCTAAAAGAAACACAAATATTACCTTCAAATATTTTGTGCCTTACTTTTACAGAATCAGCTACAGTAAATATGAGGAAACGTCTTGCTGGGTTGATAGGGCAAGAAGCATATCGTGTAGCCATCCATACTTTTCATAGTTTTTGTGTAGAAATAATACAAAAATATCCAGAATATTTTTATAGTGGAGCTCTTTATTCTCCAGCAGACGAACTTACTCAAGTACAAATAATTCAAGATATTTTTGAAAATCTACCAAATAGAAATCCTCTAAAAGTTTTACACCCAGAAGAGGGTTTTGTATACCTAAGAGATGTACTTAGAACAATCGCTAACCTTAAAAAAGCCGGTATAGAACCAGATGAGTTTAATAGAATAATCAAACATAACGAAGAGTTATTATTAGAAATAAATGAAATCATACAATCAACTTTTGATGAAAAAATTGGTAAAGAAATTTTTGCAAAAATCGATAAAGCTTTAAATAAGCTTCATAAGATAGCAGAAAAATCTACCAAGAATTTTCCATCTCCATATTTTAATAATATTTCTTTTTCTATATATACGTCACTTAAGAAATCATACGATGAGGCTTTGGAAAAAGAAAAAACATCTCCAATAACTGCATGGAAAACAAAATGGATTAAGAAAGATGATGATGGAAAAAACCTTTTCAAAGATTTCGTAAATATAGAAAAACTATATGCTGTTTCTGATATATATACGAAATACAGACAAGTCATGCATGAGAAAAGCTATTATGATTTTGACGACATGATACTTGATTGTCTAAATACACTAGAGAAAAACCCTTCATTAAAATACGAGATACAGGAACAATATCAATATATACTAGTTGATGAATTCCAAGACACAAACGAAGCACAGATGAGACTTTTAAAGATTATCACTAATGCAGAAGTAAATGAAGGTAAACCAAACATTATGGCGGTTGGAGATGATGACCAAGCCGTTTACAAATTCCAAGGAGCTGAACTTTCTAATATTTTAAACTTTAAAAATACTTTTAAAGATGTGGAGATAGTAACGATGACAGATAACTACAGATCGACTCAAGATATTTTGGATATTGCTTCTCACATAATTAAAAAGGGAGAAGAAAGATTAGAAAAACTTTTACCAGAAATAGAGAAAAATCTAATATCATCAAACCCTAAAATATTAAAAGGAAATATTAAACACAAAGAATTTCAAACGGTGG
>JBAYAG010000048.1:0-4544 GCA_041669885.1 Minisyncoccota bacterium
AAAGATCCTATTTTTTTAACAATCGGATCAAAACTTTTTATAAGTCTGCTATATCTGTCTCCAAAAATCTTGCTTAAAATCATAAAAATTATAATATCACAATTTCAAACATAAGCTATATATATATGAACACGAGCTTTTAATATATAAATATCTTTAAAAGATATCAAAAACTTTTTCTACATCTACGCCATGGCGTAGATGTAGAAAGTAATCACTCTTCTTTTTTATTATTAATAACGAATTTTAAAAATTAAAAAACAACCGACTTTTTGTCGGTTGTTTTTATAAAGACTATTTCTTACCTTTCTTAGCAACTTTCTTCTTTGCTACTTTCTTTGTTGCTTTCTTTGTTGCTTTCTTTGTTGTCTTTTTAGCTTTTGCCATTTTTTTATAATTCCGGTTAAAGGAGAATCGCCAGGTTTACCGGAAAAAATTATTTTATTAAATTTAGTAGGCTATCGACTCCGGCGAAAACTTTTGCCGAACCCTACTGCTCCTGTAATTTTATAACTTATTAAAAATATTTTCAATAGATTTTCATACTGTTGATAACTTTTTTATTTAAAAAAATATTTTTTTAAAAAATTTCTTCTACTTCTCTCTCAATTTTTATTTTTATTTTTTCAAAAACTTTTTTTTCAATTATTTTTATAAAAGAATTTATTTCTTTGTATGTTGCCTTTCCATAATTTACAACTACAAGTGGCTGACTAACATAAAGCCCAACATTTTTTATTTTATAATCTTTCAATTTACAGATTTTATCGAGTACAAAAGCAAGTGGTATCTTCACATATCCCTTTTTATCTTTAAACATTGGCAAATCAGGATATTTTTTAGATATTTCCTTATATTTAGCGCTAGTAATCACGGGGTTTTTGAAGAAAGATCCAGCAGTTCCAATTTTTTTCCAATCAGGTAATTTTTCTTTTCTTATTTTTTCTATCGTATCAATAACTTCCCCTACTTTAATATTTTTTCTATTTCCCAAATAATCTTTTAAAACTTTATACTCAATATTTGGATTAAAATAATTATTTAATTTAAAATAAACTTTTATAATTATTAAATTTTTATTCTTTTTAAAAATACTATCTCTATAATTAAATTTACATTCACTATTTTTTAAAATTACTTTTTTATTTTTTCTAATATCAAAACATTCAACTTTAAAAACAAAATCTTTTACTTCAGTTCCATATGCACCAATATTTTGTACAAGAGCAGCACCGACAGTTCCTGGTATGTACCACAAATTTTCAATACCGGATATCTTTTTCGATTTTGAAAAAGAAATTAAATCATCAAAATTTTCACCAGAATAAGAACTAACTATCGTCGTATTCTTATTTTTCTTTTCTACGAAAAAACCTTTAATAGAATTCTTTATGACCAAACCATCAAAATCAGAATCGCCTACAAGTAAATTTGATCCATTCCCTATAATTAAAAATTTAATCTTTTTTTTCTGAGAGAAATCTATCACCTGAAAAAGTTCACTTTCACTTCTCACTTCACAAAAAAACCGTGCGTTTCCGCCGGTCCTAAAAGTATTATATTTAGAAAGGTCTATATTTTCTTTTATCTTCAACATAAAAAGTTATTTGCATTTATGACCAGCGGGGGCTAACTCCAAAACTAATGTCTTATGTGAGTGCAACCGCTGGTCGTAAATAAAAACAACCACTTATTCATTATATATAAAATCGCCAGAAACGCAAAACCCCACCGAAGTGGGGCTTTACGCAGACATTCGTTCGAGCTAGACATATTCTAGCACTCACAATAAAAGTATAGCATGAATAAACAAAAAACACAAATAAAAATACCTCAATTAATGAGGTATTTTTATTTTATAAATCCTATTTCTTTCCAAACTTTTTAGCCTTGTGGACTGCAAGTCTTGCATTTTTAATTACAAGTCTCTTTTTGGTCTTCTTAGAACGTGAAGCTTTATTCTTAGTGTTAACCGCCATTCTTTTTGCCATAATGTAATTATTATATATTAAATGAATATTAATTGCAATTTTTTGTGTGTCATCCCTACGGAAACAAATATTAAAATCGTATTAATAAATCCCGTTCTGCAACAGGATGACACATACTAAAACTTTTAATTAAAAAGGGGTTTTTATACTTTTGTAATATTATTTACATGCTGTTTCCTTAGTAAAAATAGTAACAACTTTTAACTTTAAACTATTTCTATCTCGCCCTAGGAGTTTTTACAAAAAAAGTTGAACCCTTATTTTTCCCATTTGACTCTGCCCAAATTTTTCCTCCATGATGTTCTACAATAGTTTTTGTGGCATACAAGCTAAGTCCAAGACCTTCGGTATCTATTATTTTTGCTCTTTCTCCTCTATTAAACATTTTAAAAAGTCTTCTCATTTCCCAAAAACTTATTCCTATGCCCGTATCAGAAACAATTAGAGTTAAACTAGTATAATCTGATTTAAAAGACACATCAATCTTTCCATTTTCAGGTGTATATTTTATAGCATTATCAAACAAGGTATCTATAACAAATTGAAAAATTATTTTATCAATAATAATCATCGGTAGTTCATTTGATGGTTCAATATTAAAATAGACTTTCTTTTCTTTTATTTTATCAGCATACTTATTTAGACTGTTTTGAACCATTTCTCTTATAGCAACAGCTACGTAAACATATTCTTGTTTTTCATCATATTTATTTAAACCAACAAGAAGGTTCACTATTTCTATAAGTTTATCGCTAGCAATATTTATCTCTCTCAACAATGAGTCTTTCTCACTAAAGGTAGTATCTTTCTGTAAACTAGTTACTGCCCACTTTATACCTGAAAGTGGAGTTCTAAATTTATGAGTTATAACTGTCATAACCTCACTTTTAAGTGTATCACTCTCTCTGTCTTTAATAATAAAGACAGATAAAATAAAAATTGCAAGAATAACAGAAAGAGATTCTACAGAATACATTGGAAGAAAAGCTAAGTTAATATAGATTAATTCTTTAAAGAAAATTAAAGAAATTATCCCCAATAATATAAGAAAAAATAAAAAGTATATAAATATTTTTTTAAAGTTCATAAAGATATTTTAACATAATATATCATTTATGTGCATATAACCCACACATCAAAAAAATCTATTTAAATATTTTACTTAACTTCTCCGCTCCAAATACCCTGTATTATACTTTCACCTTTCTCTTTAAAAACTGGTGCTATTTTTATAGCTTTTTGTATTTCTAAAACAGCAGAATTTTTATCACCCTTTTGCATAAACTCTGAAGCTCTAATAAGATAAGCTCTTATTATGACATCACTTGTAGTTGTAGCAGTCTCACCCATAAGTTCCCTTGCGGTTTTTATATCGTTATTTAATATCAATGAAGCAATATAATATTCTTTTGCACCATCGAAACCTTTATCTAACTCGTATGCTCTTTGAGAAAGTTCTAATACTTTTTCTTTTTCTCCCAAAACCGATAAATTTGTTATAAGTTCAAAAATCATAGTTTGTTTAGTTGGTGAAAGTTCTACGGCTTTTTCCAAATATGGCTCTGCAAGCTTATACTGTCCCATGTTCTTTAGGAAAGCTCCTGTAAACAGTTGATACCTTGCATCATTAGGTGTCTGGCTAATCTGTTTATTCATTTCATCAACAGTAAGATTAACAAAGTCTTGTTTTATTTTTTGATCAACATCTGATGAATAAATCTTTGGCGTAATATTTACAAGTTGTTCTCTTATTTCTGGATTAGCAAAAGTATTATAAGAAAGTGCTTTTTTAAAATATTCCAAATTCTTTTCTACACCCTCCTGATAATTTTGCATTCCTTTTATCAAATATAAATTTGCATTAATCGGCCTAATATTCACATACCATAAAGATACAAGTAAAGTTATACAGATGATAGGCAATACAATATAGTTTAAATTATCTTCTCCTAAGCCTTCCCTTTCATTTTTAATCGGTATATCATTTTCTACATCCCTAGAATAAATATAAGAAAGAACAATAAAGAAAAATAGATAACTAATTAAATTATCAAATACAAAAAGATTCTGGAAGAAATATCCTGCAAGTAAACCAACAAGAAGTGCTCCATCTATAACACCGAGCAAATTTCTTCTTTTCCAAATAACCCAAAGTGCAGCGACAAAGATAAAAAGATAAGAAGCAAGTCCTAAAACACCTCCAGCAATAAGCATATCAAGGGGCATATTATGTGCCCTATCGAACCACTGTTCATGTCCATACATTCGAGGATCATAATTTTTATTAAATACATAATTAAAACCATCTTGTCCCCAACCCAATATAGGTTTTTCCTGAAAACCTTTTATAGCCATTGGCCAAACATATTGTCTTGCCTGTCCTTGACCATTTACATTACCCCAAGAAATAGAAGCTAATCTATTTAAAACTACATTATTCTTTACAAATTCAGTATTTTTTATAGAAAGAAAACCTATAACTAATACAAAAAATAAAACAATTCCTAAAATGGCACCTTTTCTTATAATTTTATTTTTCTTTTCAAAAATAGC
>JBAYAG010000049.1:0-4374 GCA_041669885.1 Minisyncoccota bacterium
CTGTTGCAGTAATTGTTGCTGTATATTGTCCTGATGGAATATAAAAGCTATTTTGTTCTACTGCAAAACAAACTGTAGTGGCACTTCCAGCAAAAGTTGTTGTTGATGATCTTGTTGCAATTGCAAGAGAACTGGTACTTGTAGTAGTAAAACCTAGATATTTTAAACTACTACTAGGATCATGACCTGCTCCGCATGTCTCTCCCGTTCCCCAAGTAGCATCGGATGTATCTGGACCAAAAGCAGAAAATCCAAATTTAGCTGTCCCTGCAGATACAGACCAAAGAGTAGGAGTTCCAGTATTATAATCAGCAATTGTAGTAGTAGTACTGACATTTTGTTGCATAGCAGGAGAAGTATCTGCTTTTACAGTAAGATTATAGCCCGCAGCATTATTTGTGACTACATTCCATGTAGATGTACCAATAGCTGTCATATTTGTCATAGAAAGAGGCCTGCTCATTGATACATCAGAAGGGCTATCTATTGCTATTCCAGCTGTAACATCAAGAGTAACCACAACAGAATCAGCATCTGAAGTTTGAGCTATAACAGAGTTTAGTTTAGAAATAAAAAAACTAAAAAATAGTAAGATAGAAAACACTGCAAAAATTGAATGGTAACATTTTAATGATTTAAATATTTTCATATACTATATAATATACTCAATTTATAATACAATCAAGATTATTATTGTTGATAACTTTTATCAACTTTTTTTATTAGGAAAAATATCAACGAACTATTTCACAACAAATTAATATTAATAGAAAAGGCGGTATCAAAAAAACTAGTGGTCACCTTAATTACTGTGGAAGTAAAGTCACCTTACAACCTTTAATACTTTATTTCTTATATAACTTTCAATACTAAATATAAAAAATAACCACCGCAATTAATAAAATAATGGTTATTTTTGTATTAGAACGTCCGCAGAAGACTAACGAGAAATAATTTTATTTAAATCTAAAAATTAATTACGACGAGATACTATCAAATACATCTTCAACATAAACAATAAATTTTAAATTTTATATAAAATCTCTTAATCTACCTATTATTTATTTTTTGTTCAGAAGACGTAGCTTTATCATCTATTACTGGTTGTTCTTTCGAAGATTCTTTTTGAACTTCAGATTGTACGGTAATAGGACCAACATTGACAATTATATTTCTCTCTGGAGAATGTATTATAGCCTTTAAAGCCTTTTGATATACGATTACTATATCACCATTTTTTGCTCCATTATAAAACGGTTGTTCTTTAACCAATGACGATACATCAGTTATTGTAGCTATACTAGGATCTTCGTTACTTGGTAATAACATCAATTTACCAACGCTATCTACAATCTGTTTTATTTGTTTAACCTCTTCTACTTTAGATAAATTTTGTAAAACACTTTTAGATGGAATACCATATTTTTGGATATACAAAAAAGTTAGACCGATACCTAAAATAATGCCAACCAAAATAAACAATACTTTATAAAAGACATCTCTAACAAATACTTTTTCAAAAATTTTCATTTTTTATATTATTAAATATTTTATTAAAACCTAACTAAGTTTATTATAGCATAATTATATTAAAGATAGAACAAATAGTTGATGGAGAAAAAAAGTTATAAAAGGAGAAATAGATAAGACTTTAAATATACCGAGAGAAGAATTTCAAATAGAAGTTAGAGTTAAAAATAGAGAAATTAAATGTATCCTTGATAATAAAAAAAATAAAAAGCTTATTCTTGGATTCTAAAATAAGAGACGGATGAATCGGTTTTAAGACTTGGGATACAGAAAATGGAAAAGCAAACTTAATTATAAAAAAATTAAATACTAAAACCTATTGCATCAACTTTCTCAACTCATCCTGATTTTCTCTCATAACCTCCATAGAAGCAGACATTTTATCTTTACCTTCTTTCATTTTTTGTTCTATTTTTTTTGCAATATTATCAAAAAATTCTGGATTCTTTTCTATCGCAGATATTATTTTATCTTGCTGATCTTGTGGTAAACCTTTTAATTGCGACTTCAACACTTGCTTCATCATTATATTTTTGAAAAATCCCATATATTTATATTATTTAATTTAATAATTATTACTTAGTATTTATATCATATTTATAAACATTTTAAAACAAGAATAAAAAAGGAATTTTGCGAAGCAAAATTCCTTTTTTATTCTACTTATTTTTTGAAAAAATTATAAACTACCAGAAAACAAAACCTCATCCCCTTCCTCCAAACCATATATTACTTCCGTCATTCCATTATCTCCCTGAATACCAATATCTATGTTCTTAGTTATTACATTATTTCCATCCTTTTTTTGTACAAAATATTTTCCATCAATTTCATTAATAGCATACCTAGGAACAGATACTACATTTTCTTTTTTATTCACTTCTATATTTGCATCTACAGTAAACCCACTTTTCAATCTTGAATCCTTATTATCAAAAACTATTTTAAGCTTAAAATTTGGAATATTATCTATCAAAGTTTCGGCTGGTTCTATATAAACAAGTTTTCCAGTAAAACTCTCCCCAGAAAAGGCATCCATTGTCATCTTAACAACATTACCAATAGAGACTTTACCTATATTTATTTCTGGAACATAAGCTTCCACTTCAAAATTCGAAGTAGACATTACAGAAACCATTATTGTATTAGGGAAAATAATTTCCCCGACTTTAGCTTCTTGTTTTGATATTATTCCATCTATTGGAGAATAAATAACATTTTTAGAAAGTTGAGATTGTATACCAGCTACCTGAGCATTCGCACTATCTACTAAAGATTGCTGTGCATTAATCTGCTCTACAGTGTATCCAGATTCTTTTATAGTAAGTTCATTTTTAGAAATTTTATACAAATAAGACAAAGAATCATAATCTTTTATACTTGAAGTAAGATTATTTATTGCTAAATTAATATTTGATCTTGCAGTAGAAATATTTAACTTCCATGAATCTATTTCAGTTTGAGTTATATCTATATCTTCTGATATGGTATTTACAGCAAGTGCACTATCATCAAGAATCTTCTTAACAGCATTCAAATTTATTTTGGCTGTATTATAATAAGAAACAAGATTTGATGATTCATTTAAACTCCTGAGAGATTTACTCCATATATTAAGCATATCCTCTACATCATTTTTTTCACTTCTAATATCCTCTTCGAGACTAGAATCAACACTAAATTTTAAATATGCATTATATCTTACAGGATCAACAAAAATTGGATAAAGTTTATTTCTAATAGAATCATCAGCAGTAGTATAAGTATCCCTTATGTTATTTACCAAAGAAACTTTTGACTGAGAGAAATCAGAACTGGCTTTATTTGTTTTTGTATTTTGTAAATCAAGTTCTTCAGTCCTTGTTCCTTTCACCATCTCTCTAAGTTTTGACTGCTCTACTGAAAGATTGGCTTCTAGTTGAAGTAAACTTGCATTTAACTCACTTGAATCAAGTCTAACCAAAGATTGACCAGCGACTACCCTATCTCCAATATTAGCAAAAACATAAGACACTTTTCCACTCTTTTCGAAAGCAAGATCCGCAGAAGATGCTGGCTTAGTTTTCCCTGATACACTAATTATCTGAATGACATCGCTTCTTCTTATTTTTATTAACTCTTCTGTCTTGTTTTTATTATTATTTATCAAAGATAGAGATACCAAAATAACAACAACTATTATTGTAGGTATATAAAATCTTGGTTTTTTAAATAAGATTAATATTTTATTTTTTGTATTTTTAATTTTTTCCATTTAATTTTTTAAATTATATCGTAACTTATTTTAACATATATTAGATCCTCCCCCAACATCTTTATCCAATAAATTTATCCTCACCTGCAGTACTACTTTCTATGACTCCATCCGATAATGTTATAACTCTATGTGCTACCATCGCATAATCTTTCTCATGGGTTACCATTATTATAGTTTGACCTTCTTTACTAAGTTCCAAGAAAACTTTTAAAACAGTCTCTGCTGTTTCAGTATCCAAATTTGCTGTTGGTTCATCTGCAAAAATTATTTTAGGACTATGACCTATGGCTCTTGCAATACTAACCCTTTGTTGTTGTCCTCCAGAAAGCTGGCTTGGTAAATTATCTAATTTATCTAATAATCCAACTTTTTCAAGCGCTATCCTTGCAATCCTTTCTGCTGTTTTCTTATCAGAACCTTGCATCAGAAGTGGAAGCATTACATTTTCCAAAGAATTTAATTCTGGAATAAGAGCATAATCTTGAAATACAAACCCTAATTCGCGAAGTCTAAATTGTGTTTTCTCTTGTGGATTAAGTTTGGAAATATCTACATTATCAATAATAATCTCACCAGCATTCGGTTCA
>JBAYAG010000050.1:0-4261 GCA_041669885.1 Minisyncoccota bacterium
GAAAAAGTTAGTGGAGAAAGATTAATAAAAGATGAAATAATAGATTTGGGTGATGGTGTATTTTTAAAAGTATTTTATCCAAATATAAAACTAGAAGGGGATGATACAAATAAAAATTCTATAGTTTTAAAATTAATTTATGGAGATTCAAATATTTTACTTACCGGAGATATTCCTACAGATGTAGAAAAATATTTGACTATGACTTCGGGTGAAGAACTTGATAGTGATATTTTAAAAGTTGCACATCATGGTTCAAAGAATTCTCTCTCAGAAGAATTTTTCTCTGTGGTTTCTCCTGAGTATTCAATAATTTCTGCTTCAAAAGATAATAGTTTTGGACATCCTCACAAAGAAATAATAGATGCTTTAAATAGTATAGGAACAAATATTTTGAGGACTTATGAAATAGGGGATATAACTTTTGTTTCAGATGGGGATAAGTTTGTGTTGGAGAAATAAAAAAAATAACCCGATGAAGGGTTATTTTTTAATTTATTATATTCAACATTCACCATTCTACATTCTGAGTTTATATAAGTCCCGCTTTCTTCAAAGTTACAAATGCACCATTCTTTTGTATTGTCTTTAATGCTCTTGTAGAAATCTTTAGGATGAAAGTCTTTTTTAATTCAGGAACATAGATTCTCTTTTTCTGTAAGTTTATTTGTTTTCTTACTTTTCCTGTAGGGTTATATTGCGTAGCACGAGTTGCGTTGCTGTAGCCACCACCCATGATAGAAACTCTTTTTGTTATTGGACAGATTTTTGCCATTGGTTTATTTTTAAATTAAGTCTCAACATGCTATCATATAAAAGTTAACTCTGCAACCCCGATAGTAGATTTTAATTTTAATATATGGACTCAAACATAATTTTTCAAATAATCATCTTAATCTTCTCTGTAATAATACATGAGGTTTCTCACGGTGCTATGGCTTTGGCTTTTGGAGACAAGACAGCTCAATATGAGGGGAGACTTACTTTAAACCCAGTAAAGCATATAGATTGGTTTGGTTCTATAATACTTCCTTTACTTCTTTATATAAGTAATACTGGTTTTATGATCGGTTGGGCAAAACCTGTGCCTTATAATCCTTATAATCTAAAAAACGCCAAAGTAGGGGAGCCTACGGTGGCTTTTGCTGGTCCTCTTTCAAATATAATAGTGGCTGTAATATTTGGGTTAATTATTCGTTTTGTATTAGTATTAAATCCTAGTTTGATTAGTTTAGTTACTGTTTTTAGTTATGTAGTAATAATAAATATTAGCTTGGCTATTTTCAACTTAGTTCCTATACCACCACTTGATGGTTCAAAGATACTTTTTTCTATATTCCCTAATAGGTTCGCTTTTTCTGAAACTTGGGCAAGATATGGTATTTTTATAATAATTCTTCTTTTAACATTTATATCTAGGATTATTTCTCCTATTATTTTTTGGTTGTTCACTCTGATAACTGGATTAAATTAATGAACGCGGACTAAATGCGGAACATACACGGAATAATACAAAAGGCAAAAGTTGTATTGGGTTCTGTCATTCCCGCGTAGGCGGGAATCTAGTATATGTATTAATTTGGATTCTCGTCTTCACGGGAATGACAATATAAAAAACAAGAATATAATTTTCTGTATTCCTTTCAACCCCAGTACCATAACTTTGTTGTAGGACAAAGTTAGCTACGGGGCAGGCTTTATAAACTTTATGAACTTTTAACTTACGTGTTTGCTTTTTACAGGTTTTATGTTATTCTTTGACCACATTATCTCGGTCGTGAGATATGTCGTTTTCAGGCAAAAGTGAGTAATCGATTTCAGTAGCTTTTAAAAAAGCATCTCAAACTGATTTTGGTGAAGAATTCATAATTGCCAAGTTAGAAAAATAAAGAAGATTAAAGGTTATAAATTGATAATCTTGTTTATTTTTGTTTTTATTATTAGAAAAGTATTATAGATAATATTTTAGGATATATCGCTTATATTAATTTTACCCCAGTGAAATATCTGCTTATTAAAGCGGAGTAAATCTAAAGATTTACATTTCATGGGGTGATGATTTTTATAGTCGTTACACTCCTTAAAAATCAATCATGCCGACAATTAATCAGTTAATAAAACATAGTAGAAAAACTACTCCTAGGAAGCCGAAGTCAGTGGCTTTGATGAGAAGTTTTAATACATTGGAAAACAGACCAACAAAACTCTGTTCTCCATTTAAGAGAGGAGTTTGTATAAAGGTTACTACAAAGACACCTAAGAAACCTAACTCAGCTATCAGAAAGATCGCCAGAGTAAGACTTTCAAATGGTATGGAAGTTACAGCTTATATCCCAGGTATGGGACACAATTTACAGGAACACTCTGTTGTTCTTCTAAGAGGTGGAAGAGTTAAAGATGTAGGTCTTAGATATCAGGTTGTAAGAGGAGTTCTAGATGCAGGAGGAGTAGAAGGAAGAAGAAAGGGTCGTAGCCAATACGGTGCAAAGAAGCCAAAGGCAACTAAATAAAACGCGGACTAATGCGAAACAAACGCGGAATATTGCGGAAAAAATTCAGCATAATTCCGCGTAAGTTTAGCAAAATTCAGCATAAAATCATGAGAGGAAAACTAAAAGTAAAAAAACCATTAAGATTAGATTACGAATATAAGTCTGAAAAAGTCTCAAAACTTATAAATTATATTATGTATGATGGTAAAAAGAGTGTTGCAGAGAGAATAATTCACGATATGCTTGATATCATAAAAGAAAAAGCAAAGGTTAAAAATCCAGTTGAAATACTTGAACTTGCTCTTTCAAACACAGCTCCAAATATGGAAGTAAGATCAAGAAGAGTTGGTGGTGCAAATTATCAGGTTCCTGTTGAAGTTAGACCTGCAAGAAGAAACGCTCTTTCAATGAAGTGGATTATAGAGGCTGCAAGATCAAAAAAAGGTGCTCCTATAGCATCAAAGTTAGCAGATGAAATAATAGCAGCTTCAAAGAATGAAGGTGAGTCAGTAAAGAAAAGAGAAAATACACATAAGATGGCTGAGGCCAATAAAGCCTTCGCACACTTCGCCTGGTAGTTTTTCTTTAAATTTTCAAGTCTTGCTTCGTTGCCATAAAAATTTGCTTCCGCGCAGTATTTTTATACAGCTTGGTCGCAAATTTTTATGGCGCCTCGCAATACAATGAAAATTTTTTGAAAAACTATCCCGAGCATCATCGAGGGATCAAAATATTCAAAAAATTTATTAAATTAATTTATTATAAATGAAAAGAGATTATCCATTAGAAAAAGTAAGAAATTTTGGAATTATTGCGCACATTGATGCGGGTAAAACTACAACTTCAGAAAGAATTCTCTACTACACTGGTAAAAACCATAAGATCGGTGAAGTTCACGAAGGTGAAACTACAACTGACTGGATGGAACAAGAGAGAGAAAGAGGTATTACTGTATGTTCTGCTGCTATTACTTGTTTTTGGACACCTACACATGTAGTTGATAAGAAAAATACAGATTTAAAAACAAGATTTAATATTATTGATACTCCTGGGCACATCGACTTTACTGCAGAAGTTAAGCGTTCTTTAAGAGTGCTTGATGGAGCTGTCGTTGTTTTTGATGGAGTTGCTGGTGTTGAACCACAATCAGAAACAAACTGGAGATATGCTGATGAAGGAAAAGTTCCAAGACTTTGTCTTATAAACAAGCTTGATAGAACCGGAGGAAGTTTTGAAAGATCATATCAATCAATTCTTGAAAGACTTACAAAATCTGCTGTAAGAATGCAAATCCCTATTGGAGCTGAATCAGATTTCAATGGAATTGTAGATCTTATGACAATGAAGGCTTTCTACTTTGATGGTGAAATGGGTGATAATATAAGAGAAGAAGAAATTCCTGCAAATCTTTTAGAAGATGCAAAAAAATACAGACTAGAACTTGTAGAGAAAATTGCTGAACAAGATGAAACCCTTATGAATGATTATCTTGAAGGTAAGGAAATCGCAATTCCTGATCTTAAGAGAGTTTTGAGAAAAGCTACTATAGCCAATACAATTGTTCCTGTGTTTACAGGTTCAGCTTTAAAAAATAAAGGTATTCAACTTGTACTTGATGCTGTTGTAGATTATCTTCCATCTCCACTTGATATTCCACCAGTTACAGGTATAGATCCAAAGACAGGAGGAGAGATTTTAAGACACGCTTCAGATGAAGAACCTTTTTGTGCTCTTGCTTTCAAGCTTCAAAACGATCCATTCGTAGGTCA
>JBAYAG010000051.1:0-4042 GCA_041669885.1 Minisyncoccota bacterium
GGTAATGCAAGCAAATCTCCCTTTTTTAAAGTAAAAAGATCATCAAAATTTGATATGAGATTATTTTCTAGCAAAGCATCTATTATTTTAGGTCCGCAACCATCTATATTAAAAGCCTTTTTTGAAACAAAATGATAAAATTTTCTTTTTTGTTGTTCAAAAGAATTTTTATAAACACATCTCCAAGCTGCTTGCCCTTCTATCCTTTCAATACTTCCATCACCACCACAAGATTCAACTTTTTTAGGAAATACATATTCTTTTTCTTTTCCTGTTCTCAAATCCTTTAAGACAATAACTATATCAGGTATAACATCTCCAGCTTTCTGTAAAATAACAGTATCACCGATCCTAACATCCAATCTTTTTATTTCATCCTCGTTATGAAGGGTGGCTCGAGAAACAGTAGAACCAGCGACCAATACTGGCTTCAGATGAGCAACTGGAGTCAATACACCAGTCCTACCAACTTGTAAAACAATATCTTCTACAATAGTTGTAACCTGTTCTGCTGGAAACTTGTATGCTATACCCCAACGTGGAGATTTACCTGTATATCCAAGAGAGTCTTGTATTTTTCTTGAATTTATTTTTATAACAATACCATCAAGACCATAATCTAAAGTGTCTTTTTCTTTTGACCATTTTTCATAAAACTTTTGCACATTTTCTAATGAATTAAAAATTTCAGTATGGCTATTTGTCTTGAATTCCAATTCAGATAACATTTTTAATTCCTCTGATTGTGTTTTAGGTAAATCTTCATTTATTTTATCTATATCATAAATAAACGAACTCAATTTTCTACTTGCAGGAACTTTTGAATCGAGCTGTCGAATAGATCCCGCTGCAGCATTTCTAGTGTTCGCAAAAAGTTGTTCACCTTTTTCTTTCCTCTCTTTATTTATTCTCTCTAACTCTTTCTTAGAAAGCCAACATTCACCAACAACAATAATATCTAATGGTTTAGGTAAAACCACAGGAATACTCTTGATGGTTTTTAAATTTTGGCTCACATCTTCGCCTACTTCTCCATCACCCCTAGTGGATCCTTGAACAAATTTACCATTTTTATATGTAAGAATCATCTTTAAACCATCTATCTTAAGTTCACAACAATATTCTACTTTCTCATCTTTCAAAGATTCTTTTTTCTCTATCATCCTTCGTACTTTTTCATCCCACTTTTTTAAACCATCCAAAGAAAAACAATCATCAAAAGACCATTGCCTTACTTCATGTTTAACTTTCTTAAATTCGTCCAGTGGTTTATCTCCAACCCTTTGTGTTGGAGATTCTGGAGTTCTAAGTTCTGGATATTTTTCTTCTAAATCAAATATTTCTCTTATGAGGGAATCATAAGCTTCATCACTTATAGTTGGTTTATCTAAAACATGATAAAGATATCGGTGTTGTTCTACCGTCTTTACAAGTTTATTATATCTCAACAAAACTTCATCAATTGTTTTTTTCATCATGTTCCACTCTGTTGTACGATACCTCTTTCTACTCTTCTCCCTTCTATACCAGTATTTCTCCCACGAGCATCTATAGTAGTCTGTGTCTTCGATGTCATATCAAATTCATTAACTAAAAGAATCTTACTGATTTCTATATCTGCTTTTGGAGAATCTTCCAAATCACTATATTTAAAAAAATTCGGAATAGAATAATAATAGTTATTATCCTCCTGTCTAATATATTCTGACTTTAAATAGTTTATAATTTCCCCATTACATTTAATTGTCTCTTCAAATACGTCCGATGGTTCGCATGAAAAATTTCCATCAGTTTCCTTATAACACACGTTACTTTTAATAGCTCCTTTAGTATCCCAATAAAAAGCACATTCTCTAGCACTATCTGCCGCATAGAAAGCTATTTGAGAATCTTTTGCAGAAGTTGACATAGTCAACTCCTTTATAGAAATACCATAAATAGATACTCCTATAGTTACAAGTAAACTTGAAGTAAGCACAGCAAAAAGAACAGCAAAACCTTTTTGTTCTTTTCCTATATGTATGTTTTTATTTTTAATATTTTCTAATAACATTTTATATAGTATAACGATAAATGTAACTGCTAACATCTACTTTTTGTTCCCCACCTTGAGCCATCCAAGAAACTCTTACTCGAACGACAGCTTCATTTTCATCATCAGCTGGCTGATGTATATTTATTATTCTAGTAAATTTTGATTTTTTTACTGATTTCAAGTCATACTTCACGAATTCTCCATTATCATTTGTTTTTATTTTTAATATTTTATTATCAGGATTAGAAACAAAAACACCACTACTTAATTTCTCTACCGTGGTATCTATACTACAAGACTTATAACCTGGGTTATCAAAATCACAATTATCATTGTCAGTTTCACAAATACAATCAGATAAACCACTTAACCAATTATCACCATCTTTGTAATCATTATTTAAAGCCGAAGTATCTCTAATATTTCTTACTGCCTCTATAGCATCTTGAACAAGAAAAGATGCGGTCATTTGATCTCTTGAGAGATATGCTGCATTTAAACCCTTCTGTACTATGGTCATAGGGCCAGATATAGCAATCATAAGCAATGATATTGCTACTAAAGCCTCTATAAGAGTGAATCCATTTTTAAAATTTTTATTTTTTATAAAAAACATATTAATAATATTAATTATTTTGTATAGTAGAACTTCTTATTCTCTGTGAAGCAGTCGTTTGTAAAGAAAAAGTCGTTTCTGAACCATCTTTTGATTTTACCGCTCCTTCTGCCGTTATGATTACTCGAGGCTGTATTCTAGATCCAATATCTGCGGTTTCTGACCCTAAAACATAAAAAACAACATTTTTGATATCAACAACACTTTTAGGTGCGGTAATACTAACCCATCCGTCATCACCACTACAACTATCTTTAGTATCTCCTATACATCTCTGTAAATTTCCATCCGCATCTGAAAGATACTCAGATGGAATAAATCTATAAAAAACATAACTTTCTTCTAAAAAAGTACCTAATATTAAAGTTTTTCTATAACGAATTTTCTGACCGCCTTCAGAACAATTACTAGAAAAATCATCTCCATAATAAGATCCAGCACAAGAATAATCTACACCCACTCTTACATCCCTAGAAATACTTTCAATAGCAAAGTTCACATTATCAACCACGGTTTTAATATCTTGAGCTTTTCTATTGGAATTTATTATTGATAGTAAAGCACCAATAGCAACAACCATCACCGACATAAAAATAGCAGTAGAAACAAGCATCTCTATAAGAGTGAACCCACTTTTTTTATTTTTTACTTTTTTGTTTATTAAAAAATTCATTTTATTTTTCTACATAAATCTGTCCAACACCAGTTATAACAACCTTTCTAGTCACGCCATCAGAAGAAGAAAGTAATATTTCTGCATAATTATAACCCACATCAGGTCTATCATTACCCTCTGCATAAATCAATGCATCTGGCTCTGGATATTTAAATAATATTGTAACTTCCATACTATCATTACTATCACATTCTTCTTTATTATTTCCAACACATATACTTTTAATAAAATTGCCTCTTTTCATGGTATATTTTTGAACGCATTCAAGATCACCAACAGGACAAGTCTCAAAGTTACCATTAAATATTTTATCTGCCTCCGAGTTACTTGATCGTGTTCCATCTTCATTTATCACACCACCAGTATCAGCAAAAAACACAAAACTTTTATTACTTTTTTCTAAGTTAAAATAAACACCGTAAGGAGAAAAATTACCTGATACAGTAGATTCTCTAGTGTTTAAACCATAAGATTGTGCTTGTCTAATAGTTATAGCTGTATCATAAGCAAAGTTACTTAAAAGAATAGTGCTATCAAAACTAGTTTGTTTAAAAAGCACTACTCCAGTTAGTACAACAAAAATAACGATAGTTACAAGTAGCTCTATCAAAGTAAAACCTGAAGTGGACTTAATAAATTTATTATTATTTTTTTTAAAGAAAGTTTTCATTTTTAACTTAGAAATAAAATTAAGCTAAGCATAGTCCAACCAGTA
>JBAYAG010000052.1:0-3890 GCA_041669885.1 Minisyncoccota bacterium
AGACGGCGAGATTTGAACTCGCGAAGGCTTTCACCTTACTCGCTTTCCAAGCGAGCGCACTAGACCACTATGCGACGTCTCCAAAAATATTTACTATGTAATATTACAAGATATTAAAATAAAGTAAAAGCTTTATTTCTGTCATTGCGAGAATGTACTCATTCGTGGCAATCCAGTGTTTTGTATTGTCATTCCCGCGTAGGCGGGAATCTAGAATTAATTAATACAACCTGTATTGCCATGCTTTGTTCGCAATAACAGAATAACACATACAACAATTAGAATAAATATAACGTTTACAACATTTCCATTATTTATAGCCATATTTTAATAAAAACACCATAAAGACCTTGACAGATTGTCTAATAAAAGGTGTATACTATATAAGTAAGAGTTCTTTTACAAACTGACTTGTATTTGCCACAGTAGATAGTAGCTTTACGGCTTTTATCTACTGTGGCAAAAGCACATTGCTTAGCCCAACAGTAGGTTAACTACTTTCACTTTTTGTGAAAGGTAGCAAAGCCAACAAAAAAGAAAGATGGGTAACTCAAATGAGTAAAACCATTAGTCGTGAGCAGGCAATTCAGGGTCTTTTTACCTTGGCAACCAAGGTGGACTGGGATCAGATTCCAGTTGATGTGTTTCAGTCTATTATCGATGATAAAGATCGCCAAACTGGTTCACAATTTACTGCATTCCTCAAGAATCGTGGTAAATTGATTATTGGTGAACCGAAGGTTATCCAAATCGATCGCACCCAACCCTTCAACCTCAAGAAATTCCTCGGCGATGGCTGGACTATTGCCGAAGAGGACAACAACTCTCTGAAACTCACTGAACTCGACCTCACCAAGGTACAGTTCAAGGATATGCTCAAGGAAGGTGAGACGTCGGTCAATGGTGAAGAAAAGCAGAAACGTCTGAAGGAAGCTGGTTACACTCGTCTTGATGCGAAGATTTTTCAAACACTCTGGGAGAATCAGGAATTGATTCCGTCTTCGTGGAAAGAACCGATTGATGGAAACACACGGTACATCTACTTCGACGGTACGATTCTGCGCGATTCGGATGGTGACCGCTTTGTTCTGTGCTTGTGCTGGCATGGTGGTGAGTGGCGCTGGAGCTGCAGTTGGTTAGGCATTGATTAGGATGCTGGCAATCCTTCTGTCGTGCTCGCAAGTTAGTACTTTGTCCTTGGATCCTGTGCTCTTGCACTTGGATTCTTTGAACTTAGTCCTTTGGATTTTGACTTCGGTCAGACAGGTAAAGAGACAAACACCTGTATAAACTTTGTCCAACCCCATGCGAAAGTGTGGGGTTTTCTTTTGTATAAAAATCGGTTAAACTTGTTTTTGGTATTAGGTGAATATGTGAGAGATTACGGTTTCTCGCTACCGAATCCAGTATCCATATATCGAGAGTATTCACGACCAAGGTTTTGGATAGAGTGGTGTATGCAGACACTTCACCCTAAATTTGTCGTAAGACAAATCGGGTAAATAAAAAAAAGAAGATACTTGGTACAAAATACTGGGGTATTATAGATACCGAATAATATACAACCCTGAGAGTATTCGAGGGGTGGTGGAATAGATGGTATTTTGTATAATTCTGCGCAATTCGGATGGTAACCGCTATGTTCTGTACTTGTACTGGAATGGTGGTAAGTGGAACTGGAACTACAATTGGTTAGACAATGATTGGAATGCTAACAATCCTTCTGTCGTGCTCGCAAATCTTTTCATTTCTCCCTTGGCTATTTGCTGAGGGAGTTTTGTTTTATAATCTGTCCATTCCAACCACCAAGCATTTTTCCTATTTCTTCAATTTTGATTGATAAGACAGAATATTTTTTGTTGTCTATTGATTTTGTTTCCCATAGAATCATAAGCAGAACTCGCAATGTATCAATTTTTCTTATAGCTACTTTTATATAAGGTTGTTTTTCTTCTTTTGAGAGAAAACTTGCTATTGCGATATACTCCATTATTTCTACAAATAAAGTATCAATAGAAACTCTTGCTTCTGGTGTTGATTATCTTGGCTGGGGGCATTTTCCTAAACACAGAGTTATAAGGACGGTAACAAAGAAAAGAATGATGAGGGGGATAATAAATAAGAGGGGAAAAGAAGAAACTGTGCAATCTTATTTGGGAATGTTGGGGAAAGGGAATACAAAGAAATTAAGAAATAAAATATTTTGTTTAGTAGATGAAATGAAAGTGATATAATTATTTTAAATAATGTTCAAAAAATCCAAAGCAAAAATATTTTTTCTTCCGATAGAAACAAGACCCAAAGAATTTCCTCCACTTTTGAAAATGGTTGGGAGATTTTGGCACACAGGAATTATTTATAATAATAAAGTTTATGAATGTTTTAACTTTGGCAGAAATTCAATTTCTGATTTTGATGAGGAAGTAAATAAAAAATTAGAAAATCAGAAAGTTGTTTTTATTAATTCAAAAATAAATTTAGAGAAGCTTGATTCAGAGATTAGTTCTGGAACAGATTGTTCTGAGTATGTTGCAAGGGTTGTTGGTTTGTCCAAGACTGCTGGTCCAGTAAAAAATTTTTGGCCAGAAGAAGTTTATAAAAAAATAGTTATAAGAAGGTTTTTAAAAATATTTTTTTATTTTTTGATTACTATTTTATGTGTTTTTGGTTTTTACAGGGCTTTTTTTGCTAGCTCGTTTTTTAGGGCGGAGCAAAAAAAGCCCTGTGGTTCATATGATCAAAAATATATAAAAATTAATGAGAAAATTATAAAAATAGATATTTCTGATAATGATTGTAAGAGAACTCTCGGTCTTTCTGGTAGAAAAGAACTAAAAAATGATACTGGGATGTTGTTTGTTTTTCAAAAAGAGGGAAATCATGGTTTTTGGATGAAGGATATGAATTTTCCGATAGATATTTTGTGGATTGATGGAGATTTTAATATAACTGGAATAGAAAAAAGTGTAGCCACTTCGACTTATCCAGAAATTATTGGTGGAAATTATCAGGCTAAATATGTTTTAGAATTATTTTCGGGTTTTTCTGAAAAAAATAATATTAAAGTGGGAAATAAAATTATTTTTTCTGAATAGCAGTTTAATTATCTAATTTTTATTTTTAAAAAGTGGGAAATTTATCTAAAAATATCTTTTTTGAGTCATTTTATAAATTAAAATAAAAAACTTTTTTAAAACTTTTTAAAAATTCTCCTCAAAAAGTCTGTATTTTAAAGCTCAGTATCTTATCGAGCTTTACACTTCATTTTTTTTGGTTTTAATTTGGTTTTTTTCTATTTTTTCTATTTTTTTGTCTCTCTTTTTGGTGTAAAATTAGTCTATTATCAATTAATTGTAAAAATAAAATGGTTAAAACAGGAAGCGGAAGAGTAAATCTTATTAAGAGTGTAAAAAAGAGAGATGGTCAAATAGTTGATTTTGATTTGGGCAAAATCACAAGCGCTATTAATAAGTCCATGACAATAACAGGCGAGGGTTCTATTGAAGAAGCCGAGCTTGTTGCAAATAAGGTACTCGCCGAACTTGTTAAAATCGCTAAAAAGTTTAAAGATTTTGTTCCTGATGTTGAGGGTATACAAGATATTGTTGAAAGGGAACTTATTCTTAGTGAATATGTAAAATCAGCTAAAGAATATATTATTTATAGACAAGAAAGATCTAAACTTAGAATTGTTGGTGTTCAAGTTCCTCCTAAAGTAAAAAAGTTAGCTGCTGACAGTAAGGCTTATTTCAAAAATCAGCTTGGAGAATTTGTTTATTATAGAACTTATTCAAAATGGATAGAAGAAGAAGAGAGAAGAGAAACCTGGATAGAAACTGTAGATAGATATCTTGCTTTCATGAAAAAAAATATTGGTAATCTTGTAAAAG
>JBAYAG010000053.1:0-3805 GCA_041669885.1 Minisyncoccota bacterium
CGTCGCCGTCTTTCCTTACAGGAACAGTATACCTTTCACATTTTGATTACAAAACGTTCAAGGTTTTTCGATGCTTCCAGTAGTCGCATCTCAACCTACCAAGTTTCTCAAAAGGGATTACCTCGCTCGCTATCTGTAATGCGAATACATTTTTTGTGTGTCTTTGCGAGGTATTACCGAAGCAATCCAGGTTTGTATTTAACCCTTATTTAACAACCTTTTTATTAATTTTATGCAAAAACATTGACTTTTATACTAAACTATGCTAGTATTATAGATAGAAAGTAAATCAACCCCAGTAAGGTGATTTTGAAAAGGATGGTTTTATGAAAAGTAATAGTGGTTCGATACTGGGTTTTATAATAATTGCAGTAATCTTTTCAACAATTGTCACTGTCTGCACACTCGGCCCGTTTGATAAAAAGACAACCTCAGCCAACACTGGAATCGAGACAGTTGTCGCAACCGAACTTGGTTGGATGAAAACCATTTCTCAACCGATTCTGGTGACCACAACCAACAACAACTCCATCGGGCTCAAACAAGTAAAATTCAGGAATGGTGGTGGACCGATTCACACAGCGTTATTAAGTCCTGCCAATAAAACCTACTGGTATGTGCCCTGGGAAATTGGTGACGAAATTTTTGTTGTGAAGGTTCCAGGGATGGTTCATGACATGCCGACCCCAACCTACATAGCAATCAACTACCGTTCTCAAAGACCTGAAATACCCTATCCTCGGTGAAAACCACCAAGAAATATAACAGCACTTAGCGAAAGCGGGTGCTGTTTTTTTTTCTCGTCATTGCGAGAAGGTACTCCGACGTCGCAATCCAGGTTAATTATTTTACAAAAACTTCTTAATCTTAAAATCCTCAAATAACTGCAAACCTTTAATTTGCTCTGGGGTTATTTTGGTAGAGTCATATTTAATATCAAAAGTATCAGGGTCAGAAAAAGTAACATCACTCACCCCAGCTTTCTTTAGTTCATAAACGATCAAAGGTGCATGTCCGGTGCAGGGTATCTCTACTTGGATCCGTAATTCACTTAAGTTACTAGCGAGTGCGATATTCTGTCCACTTTTTATATTTGTCATCCAAGGGAATACGACATAGAAAAGTAAAACATTTACGAGTATCATACTAGAAAAAAGAATAGATATATGTCTGACTTTATTTGTACAACATTGTTTCTTAAAATAAAGATATGAATATACAGAGGCAATAACAAAAGAAAGAATTATCGAAGCAGGGAAAATCCATTTACTAGACAAAAAGTTTTTCAAAAAAGCTGTTCCCAAACCAACTCCAGTGATCATAAGTACGGCAAAAGCAATACATCCTATATGAGGAATAATTGAAAATAAAATTCCCTTTCCTATACTAGAACCAATATTATTTTTTTGTTTATTTTGTTCTTTTTCCATTACTAAATAATTATAACATTAAAATTGATAATAAAATCAAGGAGACACCTTTTTGAAGATTCAAGGTCTCACCTTGATTTTATTACTCAACCCTAAAATTCACTCTTCCTATTACTCTACCTTTCAAGGTTAAAATATTAACTCTCCATTTACCCAAAAAAATATTACTCTTTTCTGAGTATGTCCTATAACCACCGTCTCTACCACCGACAATAGAAAGAGCTATTTTATTTGAAGTAACCCATTCTTTTTGTACTTCATCATAATACTGCCATTCATGAACTATCTTAGTATCAAATTTTGTTGGAGAAAATACTGATGTAAAAACATAAACCGGCTCACCAACTTTTTTATGATAAATTTCATATACTCTAAAATAATCTCTCCAAATTTTTATCTCTCCTTTTAAAACATATTCATTATTTATTCTTTGAACACTATGATATACACCTGCCTCTTTAAGAGAAAGTGGTATTGGAGGAATAATATTTAGAAAATACATCCCATTTATTATTATAAAAGTTCCTAGTAAACTAAAAGTTAAAGCTCTTTTACTTTTTATAAAATTTTCCTTTATAAATACAGATAATATTTTTATTAATAAAAAGATAATGATCAAACTGAATACTCCACTTAAAATAAAAATATCATCTCCAATCCTTCTGATTAAAATAGGCAATGAAAAAATCAAAAACATATAAACAGCCAAAAAAAGCGTAGTGAGTTGTAAAGTAAGTTTTGAATAATGTTTTACCCAAATTTCATTACCAATAAGTAAAATAAGAATCAACAAAACGAAAGGCCAACTCAGAAATAAAGTAGAACTTCTGAAATAAAGAACTACATAAGTGCTAAATAGATTACCAAAAGCAAATTGTATAATAAAAGTCAGCCAAAAATCTATATCATTACTATATTCTTTTTTTATCTTCCCATTTTTAACTTTATTATCTAAAAAATGTAAAAATATAATACCCAAAACTGCGATTAATAATTGTATTATTATCCAAAGATTATTTGTAAAATTATCTACTCTAGTTAAAGTAAGTGGTGTTATTATAAGACCAAATATAAGTCCAAAAGAAGAGAGATATCGGCTATACTTTTCAAAAAGTTTTAAAATTTGTTTTATCATTTTTAATATTTTCTAGAATCATAAGCCCAATGCATTACAGCCTGTCTCTGCTTTGGTCTACAAAATTCATCTTTAGCTCTGCAATTCTTCTTTATTTGTCCTATATGTCTTCTTATCTTTATCCATCTTTTTATTTGTTTTTTATCTTCTTCAGGTATCCTTCTACCCATATAATATCTGCAATACCATTGAAACCATCCTCTAGGATCATATTCATTATTTATCCAACCTTTCTTCCTCCAGACAGAAAGTGGTTGGCTCGCATTCACTCCAAAACAATTAAGTTTTGGGTCATGCATATCATGACAAAGTTTCGCCTTTTTAAACCAATCTTTTGGAAATTCTTTCTGACAATCTGTCATGTATTTTCCACCAAAAACACCGAGCTCAAGCATTTCTTTTGGAGATAAATCTGGCTTAAAATCTTTAGCAAAATTTTTTCCTACCGGTTCTGTAAGTTCGTACTCATAATTTTTCTGCATTAAATCATTTACTAAAATATTTTTCATATTTAAAAAGTATATTGTCCATTTTCAAAAATTATTTTCTCTTTCCCATCTTTTAGATAAGCAGTAATTTTTCTATCTACTGTACTAATAATATCATTATGTATAGTAGAACTATTATAGCCAAGTTTCTTCCAAGTGGTTTTTAAAACCTTATCGGGATTCCCCATATAACAATCATGATATGAATTCCCAATAGCTATATGTGTATTACCATATTTACCACCAAAATTTTCATCATACAAAGTATTTGCCATAAACTTAGTTATTCTAGAAAATCTCTTATCTGTCATAGAAAATTCTCCTATTTTATTTGCCCCCTCAGTAGAAATAATCTCTTTTAAAAGTTTTTCATTGCTTTTTGCTTTACTTTTTACGACAATACCATTTTCAAATTCAAGCTCTATACCTTCAATAAGATTTCCAAAAGCATAAAGTGGTTGATTAAAGCTTATATGGCCGTTTGTACCCCTCCAGTCTGGAGAAGTAAAAATCTCAAAACTAGGAATGTTTCTTCCACTACCGCCAACCCATTTTCTTTTATCGCCTATCTTGATCCATAGATCTGTACCTTCACTTTCAATATGAACTTTATCTATATTCATATTATTTAGCTTTTCTTTATAACTTTCCATTTCCGCATAAACAGATTTCCATTTAGCAACAGGATCTTTTTCATCTAAGAAACAAGATTTAATAATTTGATTCCAATATTCTTTTAAAGTCATTCTAGA
>JBAYAG010000054.1:0-3752 GCA_041669885.1 Minisyncoccota bacterium
AAGTTTTTAGAAAAATCAAACTGTTTGACGAGTGCAACGAGGAGTTTTTGATTTTTCGTATAAAAAACTGAATATAATTTTCAAATTTACGAAATGCTTTAGTGAAGAAAATATGTGAGCGAGCCTTTACTCGAAATGTATTTCACACTTCTTCCTATTACATAGTTTGTCTACTATAAGAGGGAAGTTGGAAAGTTTTTCATCTTGTTCCAATAAATATCCAGCTTCAGCTCTTGCGGCTTCTACCATTTTAATATTTTTAATTGCTTCCATTCCTATATCAGAGATACCCCATTGTTTGCCTTCGGAAAGTCCACCCGCACCTCTAAGTTTGAGATCGTATTCTGCAAGCTCAAATCCATTTTTGGCTTGTGTAAGCGCACGAAGTCTATCTATGGTTTTCTCTGATTTCGTTTCTGCAAATACATAACAATATGCTTGGTGATTGCTTCGGACTACTCGTCCTCGAAGCTGGTGAAGTTGGGCGAGACCAAATCTTTCTGCCCCTTCAATAATAATTACTGTTGCATTGGGGACATTTACCCCGACTTCAACCACAGATGTGGCGACTAGGATGCGGATAATTCCTTTGGAAAAATCCGCCATAATATCCTCTTTTTCTTTTGGTGTCATTTTGCTATGAAGAATATCTATTTCATATTCAGGAAATACTTTTTCTTTTATCCTCTTAGCTTCTTCTTTTACAGATTTTGTCTCAGACGCGGAACTACGCGGACTAGACGCAGAACTTTGCGGAATTTTTTCCGCGTTTATCTGCGTCCAGTCCGCATTAATCTGCGTGTCAGATTCTATTCTGGGACAAATAATGTAAAGTTGTCTTCCTTCTTTCATTTGTTCACGGATTTTTTCATAAACATCTTCTCTTTTTCCAGGTAAAACTATTTCAGTAATTATTGGTTTTCTTCCTGTGGGCATTTGGTCAAGAAGTGTAAGATCAAGGTCTCCATATATTGTAAGTGCTAGTGTTCGGGGAATAGGAGTGGCTGTCATTGATAAAAGATGCGGATAAGACGCAGAACCATGCGGAACATACGCTGAATCTCTAGCTTTATCATATATTATTCTATCTATGTCTAATTTATTTGGTCCAAAATTTGCTAGTATAGCCAGTTTAAATTCGGAACCTTTGAGATAATTCCATACTTGGTTTTTTTCAGACGATCCAATAAAATTTAAAGCTTTTAACTCTAAGATAATCTTATTTTCAATAACAAAATCTGGTATGTATATACCTATTTTTTTATCATTATATTTAATAGGAATTTTGTGTTCTCTCGAAAAAAATACTTTATTTTTAATTAATTCTTCTTCTACAGCTCTTTGGTAGATTATTTCTTTATGTCCACTTCCTAATCCCTTTTTTACATTAAAGAGAATATTTCTTATTTTATAACTTAAATCTTCATATAATAATTTGTCATCTTTTTTTGCGTTGTTCGGCGTATGTTCCGCATCTTTTCCGCGAGCCAAAGCGTAGCGCTGGCTGACTCCGAAGCGGTGCTGTTCGTCGATTACGACGAATGCTAGATGTTTAAATTTAACAGTTTTTTGTATGAGAGAATGTGTACCAATAAGTATTGGAATTTCTCCATTTTCTACCCATTTTAAAAGCTGGGTTCGTGATATATCTGTCCATCCAGAAGGGTTAACTTTTGAGGGAAATTTCTTACATCCAGAGCCAGTTATTAAACCAACATTTATTCCTAAATAAGTGAAATATTTTATAAAAGATTCAAAATGTTGTTTTGCAAGTATTTCCGTC
Organism: Minisyncoccota bacterium; assembly: GCA_041669885.1. GTDB lineage: Bacteria > Patescibacteriota > Minisyncoccia > Phycocordibacterales > GWA1-40-21 > Bog-1340. Next base: position 1,784 of record JBAYAG010000054.1, read on the forward strand.
GGTGCCATATAAGCCACTTGCAATGTGCCAAAATTTTGCCCCTGTGGGCGTGTAGTAACGACACCAAAGGCAGCTGCAGCAGCTACTGCTGTTTTACCAGACCCCACATCTCCCTCTAGTAAGCGGGACATTGGATGACCTCTAGTGAAGTCCTGGAAGATCTCCCTGATAGCCTTTGTTTGGCCCTCAGTGGCCGTAAATGGAAACCTTTTTACGAAGCCGTCTATCTTATCTTGCTCTGTTTTAATAGTGAAGGCAGGCTCTTTTTGCCATTCAATACGTGTTTTTATCCTTTCAATTTGAATAAAGAAAACTTCTTCAAAAGCAAAACGTTTTCTAGCCATTAAAGCATGGTCTTGTTTTTGTGGTTCGTGTATCCAGATTAATGCAGATTTAAGAGGGGGGAGATTATAGGTAGTTAAAATATATTCAGGTATAGTATCTGATATTGAGTCTAAAATTCCAGAAGTAAATATTTTTTTAATAGAATGATAAAACCAATTTGAAGTGATGCCTTTGCTTTCTGGATAAACTGGATAAAGAGAGTGAACTTCTCCATCTTCTCCAAAAAGAGAATCGCCAACTCCAATAGGGAGTTTATTTACAGTTTCTATTTTTGGATTACTAATATAGAGTTCCTCTTTACGTTTAGAGACTTTTCCATCTGCACGGACAAACATTCCTTCAGAAATCATTTTTGCTATATATGGCTGATGAAACCACACAGCTTTTATTTTTCCAGATTCATCTTCTATCCAAGCTTCAGACATCGGAATTTTACTTTTGAAACCTTTACTCGTTTTTAGGTTAGAAATTTTTCCAAATATTACTGCCTTATCTCCGCTAATTAAATTTCCAATGTTTCTCTTTTGTGATGTATCTCCATAGCGAACAGGGAAGTGAAAAAGTAAATCTTCTATGGTTTTTAGACCAAGTTTTTTGAGTGCTATTTTTTGTGGTTCGATTAAACGAAATTCTTTTTCTATAAGTGAGTTTAGTTCCATAGCGGTATTTTAACAGAGGAGGGGGAAAAGAAAAGGCGGATTTTGCGCTTTGCGCAAAATCCGCCCGAAATCATTCCCAAAGACCTTCTCTCGTATATTCTTTTTCAAGATATCCATTGAGTCCCTTGGAATAGTCATCTTTACGCTCAAGATATTTTTTGTGAAGTTCTTGGGTTTTTGAAATTTTTGTGACCTTGAGTCGGATATTGTCAATTTTTAAAACAACGTATGTTTCTTCTGGGAAACACTTATCGAGGATATCTAATGACTTTTGCAGAGCATCAATTAGCCTTGCAAAAGAAATCATATCCTGAAAAGTCGTTTTGATAAACACCTTCATTGAAAGATCCTTTCTTTTTTGACGTCTTTTTTTATTCTATATATTAAAGAATTTTTGTCAACGAAGTGTAAAAAAATAAAAAAGTATTATAATGATACTTATATTAGTAATATTATTTAAACAATTAGAATGATTACATTAACAACAATTGAAATTATTATTCGTTTAGCGATTGCGGTAGGTCTCGGTGCTCTTATTGGACTTGAAAGAACTTTAGCGGGAAAAACAGCAGGGCTCAGAACATATGCTATGGTTTCTTTAGGTTCTAGTTTATTTGTTATTATTTCTCAAATTGTTTCTTCTAATATGAATGGTTCTTTTGATCCTTTAAGGATGGCATCACAAGTTATTGCTGGTATAGGTTTCATTGGTGCTGGTCTTGTTATCTTTAAAGATAGAAAAATAACTGGAATTACAACAGCTGCAGGTCTTTGGGTTTCTGCTGGTGTGGGGATGGCATCTGGTTTTGGTTTATATTCAGTTTCTATTACTGCTACTGTTTTTGTAATGTTAATCTTTACTATTATGTGGTTTGTGGAGAGTTTTTTAAAAAGATTTTCTTATAAAATTGAAAGTAGCGAAGATGAGCCAAGAAAAACTATTTTTTAAAGTCTAGAATTATATA
>JBAYAG010000055.1:0-3662 GCA_041669885.1 Minisyncoccota bacterium
CTTTTAAACAAAAAACCGCTTAAGCGGTTTTTTGTTTAAAATATTATATATAAAAACAAACCCCACCATTGGACTAAGACTGCTAAATCTATACACGATAGAATTGAATTAGATTTTAATTGGGAGGGAAATACAGTTAGGGGTAAAACTAAACCTAAATTATTAACTCATGTAGAAAAAAAAGTTTGTATTTAATTGCTGATTTACTTCCTGATGGAACAGCCGATAGATGAAAAACGGCGAGAGCTAATAGCTCCCGCCGTTTTTATATTGTCTTCATCTAGTTCTTATATTTTTTAGATAACGTATTTTATGTTAGAATATTTATTCTATGAAAAAAGATTCAAAAGTAACAATAAAGCAAATTTTTTCTGAATATTTAGATGGGTTAAAAGGGTACAAAATACTCCTTGCTTTTAGTGTAATTCTTACGGTTGTAGGTTCTGTTATAGGTGTATATACTCCATATTTCTATAAAGATTTTTTTAATATTGTAAATAATATTGAATCAAAACAAGATATAGCCAAACAACTTATATCGATTATATTTTTAATAGCTGGACTTAATTTTTTAAATTGGCTTTTTAATAGAACTAGCTATTTTATATTTAACCATATTGAAGCAAACGCTATGGCTAAAATTAAGCAAAATTCATTTAATTATTTGATTAAACATTCACATAATTTTTTTACAAATAGTTTTACTGGTGGCTTAGTTCAGAAAATTAATAGACAAGCCCGTGCATTTGAAAGGCTTTTCGATACTATTATATTTAATGTTATATCTCTAATAATAACAATAGTTGGAGCAATTATAATTACTTTTCTAACATCTAAAATTTTATCTCTAATTATTTTATGTTGGGTCGTTATATATTTCTCTCTAAGTTTTATATTTTATAGATGGAAGATGAAACTTGATTTAGAAGTTTCTTCTAATGATTCTATAACTACAGCACTACTCTCAGATAATATATCTAATAATCAAACGATTTCTCTTTTTAATGGTTATAATAGAGAGATTAATTCCTATTTTGAAGCTACTAAAAAACAATCTAAAGCAATGTTAAAGGCTTGGGATATTGGTGGTATTTATGATGCTGTTCAACTTCTTGGAGTTTATATTGCAGAAGTGGTTATTTTTTATTATGCAATAAAATATTGGGAAGTGGATAAACTTACTGTAGGGGGTATTGTGATGGTTCAAATATATATTATTTCTCTTTCAAAACAAATTTGGGCTGTAAATATGATATTAAGAAATGTTTTTGAAAGTTTGGCTGATTCGAAGGAGATGACAGAAATAATGCTTACTCCACACGAAATACAAAACTCTAATTCTGCAACTGATTTAAAAATTTCTAAAGGAGAAATAGAATTTAAAAACGTAATATTTAATTTTAATGAAACAAGAACAGTTCTTGATAATATAAACTGTCGAATAATGCCTGGAGAGAAAATTGCTTTGGTTGGTCCGTCGGGTGCAGGAAAGACAACTTTTGTTCGTTTGATTTTGCGTCTATACAACTTGACTGGAGGACAGATTCTTATAGATGGTCAAAATGTTGATCAAGTTACCCAAGAAAGTTTAAGAGAAAATATAAGTTTAGTTCCACAAGATCCAATACTTTTTCATAGAACATTAAAAGATAATATTCGTTATGGTAAGCCAGAAGCTACTGATGAAGAAGTAGTTAATGCTTCTAAACTTGCTCATTGTGCCGATTTTATAGATGTATTACCAAATAAATATGACACACTAGTGGGAGAAAGGGGTATCAAACTCTCTGGAGGTGAACGTCAAAGAATAGCTATTGCAAGAGCGATACTTAAAAATGCTCCAATATTAATTCTTGATGAGGCCACTTCGAGTTTAGATTCTCATTCTGAAGCTTTAATTCAAAAAGCCCTTGATAATTTGATGAAAGGAAGGACAACTATTGCTATTGCCCACAGACTTTCTACTATCCGTAAAATGGACAGAATAATTGTCATGAAAGATGGAAAAATAATTGAAGAGGGAACACATGAGGAACTTTCTAGTAAAAAAGTTGGTCTTTATAAAGATCTCTGGGAGCTTCAAGCGGGAGGGTTCGTACAAGAATAAAAATTCTCTTCTCTGTCATTCCCGTGCAGACGGGAATCCAGGTTTGTTATTAGTTTATTATTTTCCTTTAATCTGAGGTGAGGCCCCTGGCCGTCAAAACCCGTCCGCGGGCAGGCTTAAATCTTTAGAAAGGCGTCTCCTCGGTTTTTTGCATTTAAATTCAAACCTATATACAATGTAAATATGGAACAAGAACCTCAAAAAGAAATATTAGAAAAATCATCACTAGAATATTGTTATGAACTAGAAACAGAAGTTAACCTATTTTATAAATGGTTATTTGAACGTAATCAAAAATTTCATTGGGATCTTATATATAAAAATTTTCCAGAACTTACTGATATTCATATAAACCCAGAAAATTTATCTGAAGAAGAGTTACATTTAAAAATTAAAGAGGTTATTCTAAAATTTAGAGAAAAATATGCTAATAATATTAACTTAGCTGAAGATAATATTAAGTCTGAATTACCAAATATAAGCGGTGGTATAAATTCATTAGAGAATCTTATGGGTGAAAGTAAACATTTTAAATATTTAGTTATGCCATCTGTTTATCCAATCTGTCCTTTTGATATAGAAAGGAATTTATTTTACTTTTCAATCACTGGAGTCAAAGATAATAAAGTTAAGGATGAAAGATTCTCCAAAGTAACTTTACATGAAATATCCCATTTTATTTTTTTTAGACAAATAGCCAATATATCAAATAAATTATCTGATAGGGGAATTCATCATCTTAAAGAGATTTTGACACCAGTGTTATTACAACATCCAAATATAATTAAACATAGACAGGATGATATTATATGTGGAAATAGAGAATCAATAGAATATCAAGTTGAAAAAGATGGAAAGATATTAAGTATTTATGATTATGTTAATAATGAATTTTTAAAAAATCCAACACCAGAAGGATATATGTCATTTTTACATTGGCTCATTGCTCTATTTGAACGGATTGAACCAGAAGTCATAGAGAGGGATAATCTTTTTGCTAAAAATGGTCAAGAAATTTTTTCAAACCCTGAACTTAATAAAAAGTTTATGAAGCCAATTAAATTATAATAATTTATGAAAAAAGAAATTAAATCAATAATGAGAACAAAACTATTGGGAGACGTTCCCTATGTTTATCGAGATTTAGATAGCACTGATGAAATAAAAGATAAAAAAGTGAAAGGTGTTCATGCTTATTGTTTTTGTGATAATAAATTAGTAATCGTATATGCTGAAGCAAAAGGTACATGGACTCCTGCAGGTGGTAGTGTTGAGGAAGGGGAAAGTGTCGAATATGCTGTAGAAAGGGAAGTACACGAAGAAACAAATATGAAAGTTTTGAAACAACAAATTATTGGTTATCAAGAAATTTTTGAACCAAACAGAACTGTTATTCAGACTAGGTCAATCTGCGTTGTCGAACCATATGGTCCATTTATCTCAGATCCAGATGGTGATATTACAGAAATAAAATTAATTGATCCAAAAGATTACAAACAATATTTCGATTGGGGAGAAATTGGTGATCACATAATGCAAAGAACTTTGGAAATTA
>JBAYAG010000056.1:0-3647 GCA_041669885.1 Minisyncoccota bacterium
GATAAATCAATTTTTTAAAGATGCTCAGAATGTGATGCTTTATTGGTCTATGGATGATGAGGTCGCTACCCATAATTTTGTAAACAAGTGGTGTAAGGATAAGAATATATTTTTACCTTGTGTCTTAGGTGATGAATTAGAAATTAGACGTTTCTCTAGTATGAAAGATATGGTAGAGGGTGAAAATTATAAAATAATGGAACCCATAGGTGACGTATTTACCGATTCACAAAAACTAGATTTAATTATTGTTCCTGGAGTTGCCTTTGATAAGGCAGGTAATAGAATGGGAAGAGGTAAGGGGTATTACGATAAATTACTTAAATCTATTAGCTGTCCCAAAATAGGTGTATGTTTTGATTTCCAATTTGTAGATAAAGTCCCAACTGAAGAATTTGACATACCTATGACTGAGGTGCTTGTTACAAAATAAAAGTTTATAGTAAAGATAATTGTCGAAAATTTTAATTTCATCTTTTAAAATATAGGAATCCCTTTGTCATTGATTATTCATGACAAAGGGATTTGTATTTTTTGTGGAATTTAATTTTTTAAGATGATTAAATTTTATTCCATCATTTTTTTAAATTTTCCTTTAGTATTTTATGTTCTATTAAAAAAGAAATTAACAAACCTAGTCCTCCAAATAATAATACAGATGAACTTATAAAAATTTCTTTAATAGAATATAAATTGTTTTGCATAGCTGTACCTTCAGAGTCAATTCCATAATAATAGAAAAGGAAACCCCCAATAAGTAAACCTAAGCCTATTCCAACAGCCAAGCATCCACATCTTAAAGCAATAAAATTAAATCTTTTTTTCGATAAGTTAATAAGAGGAGCTTCATCTAGCTGATCTCCTAAAGATTTAGAAAATTCAAAATTTGACTTCTCAAGTATCATTATACGTTCACGTTTTCTAGCATATAAACTAAAAAGTCTATAAATAAAAGAGAATACAATCCAAGTGATTAACGGTATACTAATAAAATCTAACATAATTTTTGTTTTTAAATTAATAATTCTTTTCTTTGGTACTATGACGCTAAAACGAATAAAAGGTTACAAAATTATTTAAAATAAATTATTATTTTTATTGTAACCTTTCTTAATAAATAGCGTCTTACTAAGTGAATGGAAACAAAAGATGAAAAATCACTAATAATTGATATCTTAGATGGTCAAACAGAAAAGTTTGGCTACTTTATAAATACCTATAGTTCATTAGTTTTTTCATTGGTTTTAAAAATAGTAGCGAAAAAAGAAGATGCTGAGGAATTAACTGAAGATACCTTTATTAAAGCTTTTGGTACACTTAATAAATTTCAAGGTAATAGTAAGTTTTCTACGTGGATATACCGTATTGCTTATAATAAAGCTATTTCTTTTACTCGAAAGAAAAAGAATATATTATTTGATGAGATACAATTAGATACTGTTTCTATTTCTGAAGCAGATGATTTACTATTATCTAACGATGAGGAATTACAGAAAGCAGAAAAAATAGAAGAATTACAACAATGTATATCCATGTTAAACAATGAAGATAGGGCTCTAATTCATCTTTTTTATTATCAAGAATATGACATCAAAGAGATTGCTGAAATAATAGACATCTCTGTAAGTAATATTAAGGTTAGGCTTTTTAGAGTTCGCAAAAAATTATATATAATGATGAAAAACAAATAAGTCTATGAAAGATAGAAATATATTATATCAAGCATTATCAAAAAATCAAGAGATCAAACTATCTCCTGATTTTCAAAAAAGGATTTTTGAACGTATAGAAAAAAAGTCTGCTAGAGAAAAAACAGTATCTAAAGTCTTACTTATCTTTTTTATGTGTTTAAGCGTTAGTGCTGCTATTGGTATATTTTATTATTTTATACAAAAGTTAATTAGTTTCTCTTTTTTTACTACTGATTCTTTAAGAGGAGTTTCGAATTATTTTCAAAACATGATTTCAATTTTTAGCAAGATAAATAAAGATATAAGTTTTTTTTAACCTATAATTATTATAGCATTGTCCCTTTTGTTGATAGATTATATACTTCGTACTATGTGGAAAAAGAGGATAAATTAAAAGATGTAGTCAAAAGTCGTGGTTATAAATTCCCACAACTTTTGAGATTGTGCCCAACTTTTAAGACTGTGCCTTTATCCGATCCATCTTATTTAGACGGTGTAAGTTTGGACATAAAAAAAACTCACAAACATTGTTTGCGAGTTTTAAGTGATCCAACTGGGGCTCGAACCCAGGACCCCAACATTAAAAGTGTTGTGCTCTACCAACTGAGCTATTGAATCAAAAATAATTTCCTTTTTGCGATTGCAAAGGTAAGTTATATTTTGTCCCTATGCAAGTTCTTTTATGCTTTTTTTGAAAAAAAAGAATCTCAAGCTATTCCTTAAATCTAGTTATTTAAAAGAAAATATACTTTTTTATCTAGTTCTTAGGGTGTTATGTTTTTTATATTTTTTTGGATGATTTTATAATATCTGTACAACAGTTACTATTTTTTCTATTAAAATAGTTAATAAGAAGTAAACTGACTCCAATTACGCACATCCCTATGATAGATGCAAGATCTGGTGATTCCCCTGGAAGTATTAACCAGCTTAGTATGGCTCCAAATATAGGAATAATAAATGTCCATACATTCAAAATAGAAACTTTTACACCTGGACGTTGTAATAAAGAGTACCAAATAGCAATAGCAAAAGACGATACTATTGATAACCACCCCCATGATATGTAAAATTCTAAAGGTAAATCTGTAGACCAACTAGGATGTTCTATAAATTCAGAGATTATTAAAATTAGTATGCCACCTACAAATAAAGAAAATGCTGCAAGTACTCTAGGATAAACCCCTTTAGAGTTTTTTGCTATGAGTACATTTCCTATACTGCCAAAGAGGTTTTTTATTATTAGAATAATAACACCAAGAGTAATACTCCTTGTTAGCCATGGATAGCTATTCGCTACATGTTGAATTGTAGAACCTGCATCTTCAGGAATGTTGGGCTCTTTGTGTTTTGCTAAACTTATAATAACGACACCTATGATACCTACAAAAATAGCTAAAAATTTCTTTAATGTCATTTTATCATCTTTAATCATAAAATGAGCTGTCAATGCAACAAAAATGGGACCTGATCCTACAATCATAGCTCCTACATATCCGGGAACCATATCTAATCCTATATAAAACAAACTATATAGTATAGTTGTTTGAACTAAGGCAATATTAACCATGATTGGCCAGTGTTTAAAGGATTCTTTAAAGCGTTGTTTTATATTTGGAATAAATGGTAGGATAAGCAATCCAGACACTGTAAATCTAAGTCCAGCAAATTGTAATGGTGTTGTGTAATTTAAACCTATTTTTATTCCTACAAATGGAGTTGCCCACAATAAGCAACAAAAAATAGCTAAAAAAGTTGTTGATGAGATTAATTTTTTCATTTCGTCACAAAGATATAAAATATTTTTGTAAAAATAAGTTGAATTTAGTAATGCGAAAGTTATTTTTAAATTTTTACTTAGTAATTAGATCGTAAGCTTTTTAAAGTTAAAGAATAGAATGTTAAAAAAAATAGTTAGTATGTGTAAAAAAAAATAGTTAGTATGTGTAAAAAAAA
>JBAYAG010000057.1:0-3627 GCA_041669885.1 Minisyncoccota bacterium
ATAGACAATATTGCAAGCAGAGAAATAATAAAAAATCATAATAGAAAAAATGAGATAATTGCTACTAGTTTTTATATAAAAACAATCGGTAGTTTATTGGCTATAATAAGTGTTTTTATCGTTTCTATTTTTACAACAAAAGATTTATTCACACTTGGACTTATCTGGATTTTCTCACTAAATTTTATTCCACAAGCATTTAATATAATTGAAATATATTTTCAATCGCAAGTACTTTCTAAGAAAGTTGTTACAGCCCAAATAATATCAAATATAATATCTACAATATTAAAAATAATATGTATTACTCTAAATAAGGGTATTTTTTGGCTCACTATTATATATATAATTGAAACATGTATATATTCTAGTATTTTATTATATTCTTTTAGAAAATTTGGTAATCATATTAAAAATTGGAAATTTGATAAAAAAATAGCCAAGTCTCTTTTAAAAGATTCTTGGCCTTTAATGTTATCATCTATAGCTATAGGTATATATATGAAAATAGACCAGGTAATGATAAAAAATATGCTCGGAAATGAACAAGTTGGTATTTATGCTACTGCTGTAAAACTTTCTGAAGTTTGGTATTTTGTACCAAGTATAATATGTGCATCCCTATTCCCTTCAATAGTAAACGCCATGAATACGAGTAAGGAACTTTTTGAAAATAGAATGAAAAGATTATACTCTTTAATGTTTTGGACTTCTTTTTCTATAGCGTCTATAATAACAGTCCTAGCCTATCCGATTATCAAGATACTATTTGGAATTCCTTATTTAGGAGCTGTCACCACACTACAAATTTATGTCTGGGCATGTATTGCTGTCTTTTTAGGCGTAGCTATTGCACAATACATGTTGGCAAAAAACTTTACAAAAATATCTTTCTACAATACTGTACTAGGGGCATTAATTAATGTTATATTAAATACAATTCTTGTACCCAAAATAGGAATAAACGGGGCAGCAATTGCAACATTAATTTCCTATACTATAGCAACTTTTGGAGTCTTTATTTTTAAAGAACCCAGAAATCATGGATTACTAATAATTAAATCAATAATAAAATAACCATGATTAAATCATTAATCAAAAAAAACTTCCCAAAATTGTCAGGATATTTAATTAATATTAAAAAAAATTTCAACAATTTTTCAAGGAAATCATACTCACAATTTGGAGAAGATCTAGTACTGGCTACATTTGTTAATAAAAAAGATGGCTTTTATATAGATGTCGGAGCTTATCATCCATTTAAATTTTCTAATACATATTACTACTACAAAAAAGGTTGGAGTGGAATAAATATAGATGCAAAACCTGGTAGCATGGGTATTTTCAACAAAAAAAGAAAAAAAGACATAAATATCGAAGTTGGTATTTCTAAAAATGAAGAGAATTTAGATTTTTATATTTTTAAAGAATCAGCATACAACACCCTTTCTGAAAAACTAGCAAACTCATATATTAATCAGGGTATAGACTTTGATAAAAAAGTTACAATAAAAACAACAAAGCTTAGTAGTGTTTTAGATAAATATCTACCACAAGATAAAAAAATTGATTTTATATCTATTGATGCTGAAGGATTCGATATGGAAGTTTTAGAATCAAATGATTGGAATAAATATAAACCAAACTATATTGTTATAGAAATGCATAATGCTAATATAGAAGAGATTAAGGAATCAAATATTTATAAATTTTTAATAAGTAAAAAATATAAATTAATTTCAATTGTATATATAACATTAATTTTTAAACATGAATCATCAATTTAAAACGCCTATATTATTTATAATATTTAATCGCCCAGAAACAACAAAGGTTGTTTTTGAAGCTATTCGTCAAGTAAAACCATCTAAACTTTTTATTGCAGCGGACGGACCAAGAAAAAATAAAATTGGTGAAAATGAACTCTGTAAAAAGACAAGGCTAATTACAAATAACATAAACTGGCCTTGTGATGTTAAAATTTTATTTAGAGAAAAAAACCTTGGTTGTAAAAATTCTGTAAGTTCTGCTATAGACTGGTTTTTTAAAAGTGTAGATCAGGGAATAATCCTTGAGGATGACTGTCTTCCAGACCAATCTTTTTTCCCATTCTGTGAACAAATGCTAGAGCTTTACAAAGACGACTCTAGGATAATGCATATAAGCGGAAATAATTTTCAATTTAGAAGACAACGTGGTGATGGAGATTATTATTTTTCAAAAATGAATCATATTTGGGGTTGGGCAACATGGAAAAGAGCATGGAGATATTATGACGTAAACATGTCCTCACTAGAACAATTTAAAAAATATGATTATATTAATTCTATTTTTCATGAAAAAAAACATCAAAAAAAATGGCTAGATATTTTTGAAAAAGTAAAAAATAATGAGATAAATACATGGGATTACCAATGGACATATGCAATGTGGTCTCAAAATGGATTATCAATACTGCCTAATAAAAATCTCGTAGAGAATTTGGGTTTTAATAACGAAGCGACACATACAAAATATAGAAACATAATGATTGAAGAAAATAAGAGTTCTTCTCTATTAATAAATAAACATCCGAGCACCATCATTAGGGATTATGCTGCAGATATTTTTTACCATGAAATAATGAACCCTAAAATAATAAAAAGGGTTTATAATAAAATAATAAAAATAATAAAATGATTTTTGTTTTAGACAAAATTAAAAAAATTACTGATATACCAAAAGAGATAAAACTTTTTAAGTTATTCAGATTTCCCAGACATAAAAACACAACAATAAAATTAGGCGACTATGATTTTGTACTAAATGACTCTCAAGCATTTGTTTTTGGGTTTACAAATCGGTCTATATAATGCAAATTTTAAAATTGAAAACATGTGCGTAGGTGAAATGAGACTATATAACAATACCTTAAAAGAAAGACAAGACAAAATTAACGCGAGGAAGATATATGAACTTTATGCAAATAAAATTAAAAATATTAATAAAGTTATCGATGATTTAAATAGAGACTTAATTTAGATGAAAATATTACACATCAACACACAAGATACTGGTGGTGCAGGAAAGGCTTGTTTAAGACTATCTACTGCTATTAACGATTTAGGTTTTATATCAAACTTGCTAGTATTAAGGAAGACGCTTAAATCTAAAAACATATTTAAATATAAACCAACAAAAAAAGAGGTGATGTTAAATTTTATTATGAGAATAATTAATAAAATTAAGCTTAGTAATCTCAATATTGAAAAAGGTGAAACATTTTCTTTTATTAATTCAGGATTCAAAGTTGAAAAAACAATTCTATATAATGAATCTAACATTATTAATCTTCATTGGACTGCTTCTTTTTTAGATTATAAAACTTTTTTTAAAGATAATAATAAAAAAATCATTTGGACACTCCACGATATGGAACCTTTTAGTGGAGGAAATCACTACACCAAAATAGATAAAGTAAGCAGTACCGAAAAAAAAATACTTAAAAACAAGCTAGAAATTTTTAAAAAGAATAATATAAATCTGACAATTGTAAGCCCGTCAAAATGGTTAATGAATAAATCAAAAGAAAGTGAACTATTCAAAGATTTTCCACATTTTTGCATACCAAACGGAATAGATAGTAAT
>JBAYAG010000058.1:0-3624 GCA_041669885.1 Minisyncoccota bacterium
AAACAACAGCAAGTCCGACATTATGCCATGGAACAACTCTTATAAAGACCACAAGGCCGTTGTAGAGGGGTTCATAGAAGAATGTGCTATATAAGTAATGCATCTAGCAATTCTACCTAAAAACAGACAAATATACAACGTAGATTAAATAATTTTATTAATAATCTTTTTAGTATCCTCTTTTATTTTTAAACAAAACCCTAATTTATCAAGTCTTTTTACAAAAAAAACAACTATTTTATTAGGGAAGACTTTACTTTCTTTTAGTTTTTCTTCTATAACCGAGCTAATTAATCTTTTTATACGATGTCTACCAACCGACGTCTTTTCTACTTTTTTTGAAATAACTATTGAAAAACCAAGTCTTTCTATTCCTTTTTCCAAAACTTTAGCATATAAAAAATCACCATTAATAGAAAAACCTGTTTTTATGGCTCTCTCTATATCAATTCTGCTGGCTCTATATTTTCTACTTATCATTTTATAATAGAATTATAACAATATAATTAAAAAGGAGCCATAAGCCCCTTTTAATCCATTAAACTGTTAATTTTGCTCTTCCTTTTTGTCTTCTTCTCTTTATGGTATTTTTACCATATTTACTTTTACTTCTTACGAGGAAACCGTGAGTTTTTTGTCTCTTATTTTTGTTTGGTTGATATGTTTCTGACATAATAGGGGAGTATAAATCAAAAATCATAAAATGTAAAGTTTTTAAAAACAAAAATAAGAACTAAAATAGATATTAACTTTTTATAAACAATTTATAAACATAAAAAATTTTCATTAAAACAAATATAGACATATAATTTATCTCGTTAAATTAACCTAAATCAAAATGATAGAAAACAAAACACTTTGGAATAATGTTCTCGCCCAAATAGAAATAACACTCTCTAAAGCAAATTTTAGTATGTGGTTTAAGGATACCTATATAATCAAACAAGATGACGGTATTGTTTATCTTGGTGTTCCTAATATTTTTGTAAAAGATTGGTTAATAAATAAATATCACAAAGATATTTTAAAAAATCTAAGGGTTTTTGGCGAACATATAAGAAATGTAGAATATATAGTATCAAAAGAAGAAAATAAAACACCACAAAAAGAAAGTGTGACTAATAATAATGAACTACCTTTAAATAATTTTTATATAAACAAAGAAGACAATCTTAATCCTAAATATACCTTTGAAACTTTTGTTATTGGTCCTTTCAATGAGCTAGCACACGCTGCCTCCCAAGCAATACTTAAAAAAACCGCCACATATAACCCACTTTTTATTTTTGGAAGCACAGGACATGGAAAAACACATCTTATACAAGCAATAGGAAATTTTTTAAAAACAAAAGATTCAAATAAAAAAATCTTTTATATGACATCAGAAAAGTTTGCAAATGATTATTTAAATTCATTAAATAGTGGAAATATAAATTCTTTTAAAGAAAAATATAAAAAATATGATCTTCTTATAATTGATGACATTCAATTTTTATCTGCAAAAACAAAAACACAAGAAGAATTCTTCCATTTATTTAATAGTTTTCACGATACAGGTAAACAACTAATATTTTCTTCAGATAAACACCCAAATTTTATACCTGATATAGAAGAACGCATTAAATCTAGATTTAATGCTGGTATGATCGTCGAAATACAAAAACCAGACTTTGAATCAAGAATACAAATTTTTAGAAAAAAGTCTGCTTTAATGAACCTTAATATATCAAACGATATAATAGAATTTTTAGCATCATCTGTAGAAGGTAATATAAGGGAACTAGAAGGTATTTTAAATCTTATTTTATGTCAAACTAGTTTAAAAAATAGAGATTTAAATATAAATGAAATTAAAGATTTAATAAAAAATACCTCAAAACCAAAGAAAAATATATATTCAAAAGATATTATAAAAATAATATCAGATTTTTATGGTATAGAAGAATCACAAATATATGAAAAGGGTAGAAAAAAAGAAATAATTAAACCAAGACAAGTAATAATGTATATTTTAAGAGAAGATTTTGATATATCTTTCCCATCAATAGGGGATAAGGTTGGAAATAGAGATCATTCAACTGTTATACATTCATACGAAAAAATCAAAAATGATATAAAAATTAATTCAGAACTTGCAGAAGAAATTAATCAAATTCGGTTAATGTTAAAATAATTATTAATAACATGTTTATAACTTATTAACAACTACACTATAAACCTGTTTAGAACATAGTGATAAAAAAATTAATAAAAAATTATCAACAAAATTTTAATTAAAATAAACATTTTATAAAAAGAAAAAATTTAAAAATATAAATTAAAATAAGACTTTATTAAAATAATAAACAAGTTAACCAACATAATAATAATTAATAGTTAATTAATATAAAAAAATGAAAATAGAATGTATTAAAGAAAAACTTCATATTGCAGTATCTAAAGCTGAGAAGATTGTAGGTAAAAATATTAATTTACCAGTATTGTCTTGTTTATTATTTGAAACAAAAAATAATTTTTTAATTATTAGGTCTACAAATCTTGATTTAGGTTTAGAAATTACCGTTCCAGTTAAAGTTTTAGAAGAAGGAAAGGTTGCAATCCCTGCAAATATAATAAGTATGTTTTTAAATAACCTTAATGACGATAAAAATATTTTTATAGAAACAAATGAAAATATGTTTAAAATATATACTTCTAATAGTGAAGCAAATATTAAAACAGTTTCTTCAGAAGATTTTCCTACAGTACCTAAAATAGATGAAGGAAAAACATGTAAAATTAATTCAAAAGAATTAATAAATGGTATAAAATCTGTTATTTATAGTGCTTCAGTTTCTAGTGTAAAACCAGAACTTGCAAGTATTTATATTTATACAAATGAAGATGGTTTAGTTTTTGTTTCTACAGACTCTTTTAGACTTGCAGAAAAAGTTATAAAAACAAGAAAGGTTGTTGATTTAAATGGATTTATTATACCTTTTAAAAATGCATCTGATATTATGAAGGTTATAGAAAATATAGATAGTGAAATTGAAATAAATTCAACAAAAAATCAAATATCTTTTATTTTTGATGGTTTATATATAGTTTCAAGGGTTATTGACGGTAATTTCCCAGATTATAAACAGATTTTACCAAAAGAAGAAAAAACAAAAGTTACTGTTCTTAAACAAGATCTTATTAATTCATTAAAAATTTCCAATATATTTTCTGATAATTTTAATCAAATGAATATAAGTGCTAAAACTGGAGAAAAAAATATTCAAGTTAAAACAAAAAACTCTAATATTGGTGAAAATACAAATAAAATAGAAGCAAAAATAGAAGGGGAAAGTATAGAGGTTAATTTTAATTATAAGTATATTATTGATTGTTTATCTTCAATCACATCAGACAGTGTTTCTTTGTCGTTTAATGGGGTAAATAAGCCCTTGGTGGTGCGTGGAACGACAGATAAGACGTTTACCTATCTGGTGATGCCGATGAATCGATAGAGGCTCACTCACATATTTTCTTCACTAAAGCATTTCGTAAATTTGAAAATTATATTCAGTTTTTTATACGAAAAATCAAAAACTCCTCGTTGCACTCGTCAAACAGTTTGATTTTTCTAAAAACTTCATT
>JBAYAG010000059.1:0-3592 GCA_041669885.1 Minisyncoccota bacterium
AAAAAGTAATACTATGACACAAATAAAGTATTACTTAAATATCAATTCCTTACCATATTGCCGTAATTAAAAAACTGCTGGTTCAGGAGCAGGTACTGGAGCAATGGACAGCAGACAATCAAATAAAAATGAAGCATAGTATTACTTTTTTAACTTCGATTATTACCCCCATTAAGTGCAACTCAATTCGCCAGCTAATCAATGGATTTATTAATTGAAGCACGGAATAAGCTGGATTACCTCTGAAACGGCAGGAGCAGTAGCCGATTGGATTATAAAGAAAGGAGAATTTTTTTTTGTATATTAAGCAAAAACCCAAAAAAAGTAATACTATGACTGACTACCAGTCAGAAACAACATTTTTTAAAAAAAGTGGTCATTTGTTCAAGTTTTGAGTTATGCAGCTGAACAGTTTTTTGGGCATATTTGCAGTATTTCCCAAAAATCGAACCCAATAACTCCACAGCTTCCCCAGTTTTGGAATTCAAGCCCAATTAGTAAACTTCCGAAACCTTTATATGCAACTGAACACTAATATAATATTGTGAATAGGTGCAGAGGTGAAAACCCCTGCCCTTGGAGTCGTTGAGGTCGGAGGTCTTACCTCCCCCTATTTCCTGCTATGTCGTGTATGAGAGCAGGAAAAGGTGTAAGCAATCAAAAGTCGAAAATTTGGAGTAGTGTAAAAGGTTGCAGGTCTTTCCTGCCCCTATGTTTTGCCGTATTGTTTAGAAGTGCAAAACAAGGTGTATGGTCGGTTTTTTGAGTTAATAGCTCAAAAATTACCTTGTATAGGTCGTAAAGTCAATAAATCGACACGAGCAAGGGAAACTGGTCAAAGTATCGTATTTGTGATAGGTTTAAGGTTTGTCGCACCCACAAATGCTCATTTCATGTTTAACAAGCAGGAAAATCGTAAAAGAGCAAAGACACGAGAGGTGAAAGGTAAATGGGAGCTGAAAGGCACTTTACTTCCCTCCCTCTTAGGAAAGACCTATATTATTAGGTTTTTTGACTTCCTATTATTATATAGAAAGTGAAAAAAGCTAATGATTTAGCTTTCAAATAACAAAGGTGAAAAAATGAAAATTGAAAAAAACTTCTTAGAATTAGTAAAATTAATAATAAAACCTGAAGATGTCCCTATTTCTCTTAAACAAAATAATATAGGTGATTGGTGCATAAAATGGGGAGGTTATAGTAATGTTTACTTAAAAGGCTGTAGTACCTCTATAAGTTTAAATCTAACAGAATTTATCTTCATTGATACAGATAGTATCATAAACTTTGTAGATACTGATGAAGATGGTGTAGAACAAGCAAGAGGACAATATCCTCTTAGTTTAGTAGAAAAAATAGTGTTAGGGATTTAAAATCCCTTTATTACATTTTTTACAACTGCTACAATAACTAACAGTTGTAAAAGCTGTAGTAAACAGC
This sequence comes from Minisyncoccota bacterium, assembly GCA_041669885.1. Classification (GTDB taxonomy): domain Bacteria; phylum Patescibacteriota; class Minisyncoccia; order Phycocordibacterales; family GWA1-40-21; genus Bog-1340. Next base: position 1,441 of record JBAYAG010000059.1, read on the forward strand.
TTAAAAGGAGAATAAAAAATGAGTCATAAAGTATTAAAAATATTAAAAGCACAAGACAGTCAATTTCATGAAATAGCTCAAAAAATGGATAACGAGCTATACGAAGAAGAACAAAGAATAAAAAACTCATTAGAGAGTTTTATTATCACCTCTACTTGTGTACCTCAAGTAGGAGATACTGTTGTACAAACAACAGGTTCTCCTGAATTTAATTTTGATGGGGCTACTGGACAATTTGGTCAAGAAGCTGTAAGCTTCTTTAAAGTATTTGGTGAAGTAGTTGATGAAGATTACAGCAACTACGACCCAAAACTGTGTAATAATGGGGGTAAATATGGATTTACCTCCATAAAGGTACTATTAGTAGAATAGTAAGTGTAAAAGCTGTATAAACAACTCAAAGGAGATAAGAATGAAAATTGAAAGAAATAAATACTTAAAAACTCGTGTAGAGGTCTTAGAACCTCTTGCAGGTGTCAGAGATGAAAGACATTATCTCTTTGAGGTTAAACAACCTCTAAGACAAAAAATACTTGACCATAATCCATACTTATCACTTATAAGTACTGATATGGTACGGTTTAAAGGTTTTGCTGTACTTGGATACCTAAGAGCAGAAGCAAAGGGCGAAGATGTCGAAGAAGCTATAATAAATGTAGTAGACATCTTAGATACCTACGAAAGAATTTATTAAGTTTTTTATGCAGGGGAGGAGCTGTAACTCCTCTAAAATTCAAATAAAGGTGATATAAATGCTATTAGATGGTTTACTCTGCCGTACAGAGCTTGTACAACAAACAATATGGGAACAAGTACAAAGTTTTGGTAATAGAGATGTTACAATCTCTCAAATACCAAATAATAAATGGAGTGTCCGTATTAACACTCCTGATGGTGTGTACTCTGTTGAACATTTAACAGACCACACTAAAGCAGTTTTGATACAAACTGCTGGACAGTTAGGAATAGAATACGAAAAATAAAACTTCTACTTCTTTTATTACATTTTTTTAGACTTCTTAGGTGATAAGAAGTGTAAAAAGCTGTAGTAACAGCTTTGGAGGACTAAATATGGCATACAAAAACGATACAACAAAAGAAATGGTAAATGCACTCGAAAGAGTGTATTTCGAGATAGATGACCAAAACAGAATAGATACTTGGGACTTTGCCCTCAAAGGGCTTGAGTTAGCCCCTGAAACAGAAATTAAACTTCTAATTCGAGATTTAGACCTCGAAGAAGAAGTAGACCCTGAAGAAATAGATAAAATTGATGTAGAAGCCGTAAAAAAGGTTTTTAAAACCTATGGCTTTGATTAAGGAGGAAACAAAATGTTAATTAAAAAGTTATGTGATAGATATAACTTTGTAGGTGTTGAATTCCGTGCAAATCAGCACCTACACACAATAAAAGCATACGGAGAAATCTTTCCCTCTCCCTACGATGGAGAACTCGAGGGACAGATTAAATATATCAAATATGTCTGTGAACATGAAAACACAGATATATGTAATATTAGCTATGCTTCTACAATGCAAGAAGCCATAGAAAAAGAAATTATCGATGAAAATGGCGATATTTTTTAAATAAAGATAAATAAAGGAGATAAAAAAAATGAATAGTGAAAAAATAGAATATATAGCAGGAATAATAGCAGAAGATACTCATATTACCATACCAGTGCTTGTATGGTTTGCAAATGATGAATACTGCGAAGATGAAGTGTTTTTTTGGGATACAACCCAATGGGGTAATCAAATTCCAAAAATTGAGTTTGAAAACCCCCAAACTCAAAAATACTATGACCTACTGGTTGATTACATACAATCAGTAGATTTAACAGGGTTATTAGGTGAATTAGAACCTAATAACATGGGACAAACAAAAGTACTCGATAGTATCGTGTACTTATCACGAGAAAACTAATTTTATCTTTTATTACATTTTTTTAAACTACCTGCAACCGTAGATAGTTTAAAAAGCTGTAGTAACGGCTTTAAATGGAGGAAAAAGAAATGTATGATAATAGTTACAATAAAACATACACACGATTAGAAAACCGTGAAATAGCTCGTAATATTAAAAAAGGAGCTATAAAAATAGCTGAAGAGCAAAAAAAAGCTCTTGAACAAAGAAACAAAGACATAGAGA
>JBAYAG010000060.1:0-3558 GCA_041669885.1 Minisyncoccota bacterium
CGAGTCCCGATAATAAGATGGGTTTGGTCTGTATCTTTGTAATAAACTGTTGCTTGTGGAGCCTTCTGTGATTCAATAACTTTTTCTTTACCTTCTTTTTTCCACTTTCCTATATTCTTAAATAATTTAGTTACTTTCTTAAAAACATCAGCTTCTTTGATTTTTCCAGCGACAACAACTGTAGTAGAAGAAGCAACATAATGTTTACTTCGATAATCTATAAAATCAGACCTCTTCATATTCTTAACGTTCTCTTTAGGTCCTGCAATATTCCATCCCGCTGGCTGATCACCATAAAGTAGTTTAAAAAATTCATCTTGAACAACAGCCTTAGGCAAATCTAAATACATATTTATCTCTTCAATAATAACCCCCTTCTCTTTCTCTATCTCTTGTTCTGGAAAAACTGGGTTCAAATACATATCTGAAACAACATCAAGAATTTTATCTATATTTTTGTAATCTGCTTTTGCATAATATCCAGTATGCTCTTGTGAAGTAAAAGCATTGTAATGAGAACCTATACCATCAAGCTCTTTAGAGATATCCATAGATGTAGGTCTATTTGTAGTACCTTTAAAACACATATGTTCTAGAAAATGAGAAATACCATTATTTTCTTTTTTCTCATATTTTGAACCAGCCTCAACCAATACCAAAACTGTAGCCGTTGGATTATCTTTCATCGGGATAGTAATAATCCTTAAACCATTTTTAAGAACTTTTTTTGTATACTTCATCCTTCTAATATATCATAATTTTCCTAACTAAAAAACAGCCTTTCGGCTGTTTTTATAAAACTTTTTTAAAATGTTCCTTTAAACTATCTACCAACACTCTTTCTTGTTCACCTGTATCTCTATTTCTAATAGTAACCATACTGTCTTTTTCTAAAGTCTCAAAATCTACAGTAACACAATATGGAGTACCTATCTCATCTTGTCTTCTGTATCTCTTACCAATATTTCCATTGTCATCAAACATTACATTACCGAATTCTTTTTTTAGAACTTGATATACTTCCCTCGCCTTATCTACAAGCTGAGGTTTATTTTTCAACAGTGGAAAAACAGCAATTTTTACTGGAGCAACTTTTGGACTAAATTTTAAATAAATTCTTTTCTCTCCACCTAGTTCATCCTCGGTATATGCGTCTGACAAGATAGCTAAAACAGTTCTATCCACACCGAAAGAAGGCTCAATACAATGTGGAGTAATTTTCTCTTTTGTATCTTCATCCATATATATAAGATCAATACCGCTTGATTTTGAATGTCTAGAAAGGTCATAATCTGTTCTATAAGCTAAACCGTAAAGTTCACTTCTACCAAAAGGGAAATCAAATTCAAAATCTATAGTTCTTTTTGAATAAAAAGCTCTATCTGTGTCTGATATTTCATCTTCATAGACATGTTCTGGTTTAAGTCCTATTTCTCTTGTCCAATCAAGCATCTCTTTTCTAAAATGTTCAAATGTATTTTGCCAATATTCTGGTTTAACAAGATATTCTATTTCCATTTGTTCAAACTCTCTCGTTCTAAATATAAAGTCTCTAGGAGCAATTTCATTTCTAAATGCTTTACCTATCTGCCCCATACCAAAAGGAAGTTTTGGATGAAATGAATCTATAATATTTTTATAGTTAACAAACATACCTTGAGCGGTTTCTGGTCTTAAATATGAGATAGAATCATCGCTTTCTATAGCACCGACAGAAGTCTTAAAAAGCATATTAAATTGTCTTTCTTCACCCATTTCCCCACCACAATCAGGACATTTTTTAGGATTTTCTAACTGATCCGTTCTAAATCTTTTTTTACATTTCTTACATTCTGCAAGTGGATCAGAAAAACCACCCACATGTCCTGTAGCTTTCCAAACATTTTGGTTCATCAAAATAGCAGCATCTACACCATACATATCATCTCTATCTGTAACAAACTTTTTCCACCAAAGATTTTTGATATTATTTTTAAGGGTAACTCCCAAAGGACCATAATCCCAAGTACCGGCAAGACCACCATATATTTCAGAGCCTTGATATATAAAACCTCTTCTTTTACAAAGAGATATTATATCTTCCATTCTTTGATTTGATTCTTTTTTCATTTATTTAATTTACCTTAAAATAGGTATTTTTTCCAGTTTTTTAATTTACAACTTTACCCATACCATCATAATATTCTGGATCAGATATTATCTCAGTCGTAACTGGATCTCTAGTTTCGTTTATAGTTTCTCCAGAAAAATAATCTAAACCAGTAATTATAGACTCATTTAATAGATTTATATTTTGACCGATTTGACTTACACTTGGTATAACAGAAACCTGAAAAGAAAGAGTTCTCGCCGGATTACGAATGCCTGTTTCTGCTTTCATGTTGCCTATATTCCAAACGACTTCTCCTGTATCTTGATTATAAGTAACTTTTTCTCCAAGGGGATTTATATTTCCAGTCCATTTAATATTTGGTGATAAAACAGTAGAGACTTTTACATTGCCAACAACATTAAATGAATTAGTTGCTATCCAAGTTATTGTGTAGGTTGATTCATTATCTACTTTTGGTGGAATAGGCCCTGTATTTTGAAATGGGCCAGAGTTCCTAGATCCATTTACTAATAACTTAAGGTCTGATGATATGTTTATAACTCTAGTATCAGTAAAAAATACTTCTTGAAGTGACCCAGAGTTACCTGCCCTACTTCCAAGTATAGAAAATTCCATTTTTATATTTGAATTTGATAAAGAGACACCACCTTGAGATGATTGACTTAAAGAAGAAAAATCAAAACTTATATTACCTTGATCTCCGGGACTAACAACTGAAAAATCAGGATTCTCATTCTTATCAAAGATAATAGAATTCTGAGATGAACTATAAAAACCATCGGAAGAATTGATAGAGTTTTTATTTAAAGATGAACCTGTTATTTTAACCCTCACCACAACATTGTATAATTTCTCTGTTAGGTTGTTATACCAATTTGCCTTAACCAAAACCCTTTCACCACTACCTAAAGAAATTTCATTACCTGAATTGTTATTTAAAGATATGTTTAAACCAACCAATGGTCTTTTAACGTATATATCTTTAGTATAAATAGCAAATGGGGTACCAATAGTTTCCTTATCATTCTCTTTTGAAGAACCGACTGTAAACCTAAGGATCCTTTGCTCACCATCTTGGCCTTGCATAGAACCTTTAATTTTTATTGTTCTTTTTGCTCCTGGCTCCAAGTCACCTAGTTCAAAAACACTTTTATCTGAAACAATAGAAGCTGGTTCAACAAATCCTACATTAAAACCAAAAGGATAGTCAATCTTGGCGATTAAATCTTTAATGGTAGTTAAAGAATTTGATGTTATATATACAGAATAATCTACTGGCTGGTTTGTATTAACATCCTCTGGACCGTCAATTTTTATATTTATAGGAGAAGAGTTTATTACAACAACATAATCTTTTTGTTTACTAAAAACAGCATTAGAACCAGGTATTCTGTATTCAACACCTATTTTAATATCCTTTTCTGCATTTTCTTCACCAAACAAAA
>JBAYAG010000061.1:0-3540 GCA_041669885.1 Minisyncoccota bacterium
AAAATAACCTTTACAACTTTACTTTTGCTCTCACCAACTTTAATATTACCAACAACTTCACTGAATCTTTTTACTTCAGTAGATAGATCTAAAGAACTTCTAACCCCATCTGGATATTCAATGCGTAAATCTACAGTTTGTAAGTCAACATTATTTTTATTTTTTATCTCGATATCTAAAGCAAATTCTTCACCACCAGCTACAGATACTGGCCCAGCTACCAAAATATCTATATTATCGCCAGAAATAGTATTGGAACCAGCAAAAAATTTAAAAAAGGCAAAACCAAAAGCTATTATAAAAAATACAAACGCCATTAACAAAAACTTCTCATATGTTATTTTCATTGTTTTTTTAGGTTCCCCATCCTCTTTCCAAGTAGAAGAAACATCATAATATTCATTAAGATCTTTCAAACCATGTCTTTTCTTCTCAAAAGTTTTTTCTTTATCTTTAGAATAAAGGACTTTATTTAAAATACTTATACGATCTTTTATTTCATCAGAATTAGTCATATTGCTAATCATTATAACATAACAAAAATAATTCTATAGATGTGTTTCCTTTAAAGAAAGGTTTATTTCCAAAATGGCTTGTTTCCTTATATTATTAAAATCTTTTAATAACAAGGGACTTATATTTGAACTATCACAATAACTTATGAATTTTTCTACTTTCTTAAAATAACCAAGATTATATAATATTCTCAACACTATTAGTGTTTCTAAATCTTTTAATTCTTCTTCGTCTAGGGGATTATCAAAAATAAAATTATAAAAACTTTCTATATATTCAAAAAGATTCTCGTTTTTTTCTTCACCATGAATAAGTCTGAGTAATAAAGCAAAAATATTTTTTATTACAGAAACTTTATCAAGACTTCCAATTAATTTTATCTGTCTGATATTTTGTACACTAGTTATTCTCCAAATTTCTTTTCCTCTAACAAGAGATATATTTGCGAAATAAAAATCCTGAAGAGAAGATTTAAGCTTTGATTTTGCAAGTCTTACCCCTTGAGCCGTAGCCTTAATAAAACCCAAATCATTTGTAAGTAAAAAATAAAGCTTATTTGCTTCTCCTATAGGAATACTCTTTATTATTATGGCTTTTGTAGTGTAAATATTGTGCACAAGTTAAGTTTAAAGTGAAAAGTAGAAAGTGTAAAGAACACAAAATAAAGAGGGGCTGCTTCGCAGCCCCTCTTTATTTTGTGTTCTCTCTTACTTAATATCAATTTTAACTTTTATATCCCCAACTTCAACCAATTCAATATTTTCTAATACTTCAAAAATTATTCCCTTTAAACCAGTAGTTTTTGATATTTCATCTTTAAATTTATCAAAAATTATTTTACCGTTTTTATCTGTATCTACTGAAAGCTCCACAGAATCGCTCGGATTAAATTTCTTAGTTTTTCTTAATTCCTGTATCATTCTAACTATATCTCTCATAATTCCTTCTTCTTTTAATTCAAAAGTAAGAATTGTATCTAGTAAGACATCACCTTCTATTAATGCATCCACCACGACTTCCTTTACATTAACCTCGTCTTTAATCAGACCGAAATATTCATTTTCTCCTTTTAACTTTTCACTTTTAACTTTTAACTTATTTAATGGTTGTCTCACTTTAACTCCAGCTTTTACTCTAGCTTCAAGACCGAGAGAAACTAATAGTCTCGTTTCTCTCATCTTTTCTAAAATGTCTATTTCATCTTTTGAAAGTTCTCCAACGATATCTTCTGGCCAATTTTCCAAGTGCACACTTTCTTTTTCCATTCCTCCTGTAATCTTTAAATACAAATCTTCCGCCAAAAAAGGCATTGATGGAGCAAGTAACTTTGATAATTCAAGTATAATTTTTCTTGTTGTAAGCATTGCACTTTCTCTATCAATAACATCTTCTGACTTAAATCTGTCTCTGGATCTTCTCAAAAACCAAGTAGAAACATCATCAACAAAGTCATTTATTGGTCTTGTGGCTCTATCAAGCTCATAGTTATCTGTAGCTTTTGTTATTTGTGTAGCGGTTTCTTTTAATCTAACAATCACCCATTTGTCTAAAATATTTGTTGATTCAAAATCTTTTACTTCTACATCAAAGCCACCGTACATTTCAAAAAATGAATAGACATTTTGGAGTCTCATAATTATCTTTTTCAAAACTTCATCTACCCCTTTGTTTGAAAAACTCAAATCTTCTGATTTCATTGCTGGAGAAGAAAGCAGATAGTATCTCATAGCATCTGCACTATATTGATCTACAAGCTCCATCGGATCAGAATAGTTATTCAATCTTTTTGACATCTTTTGCCCATTCTCTGCAAGAACTATTCCATTCACAACAACATTTTTATAAGAAGTTTTATCAAAAAGAGCTACAGCAAGTACAAGCATAGAATAAAACCAACCTCTTGTTTGATCTAAACCTTCTGCAATAAAATCTGCTGGGAAACCTATCTCCTTTTCTGGATTAAATTTATCTAAATTCTCAAATGGATAATGTGACTGTGCGTAAGGCATCGAACCAGATTCAAACCAACAATCAAAAACTTCTGGAACTCTCTTCATCACTCCTCCACAAGAACATTTAAAGGTTATCTCATCTATAAATGGTCTATGTAAATCTAGCTCGTAATTTCTATTGTGTGGAATTGGGGCAAAATCGAACTTCATAACTTCAGAATTTTTTATAAAAGGTTTACCCTGCTCTCTTATAGCCATTATTTCTTTCTGGGTCATCCCCTTCATACCTCCATACATAAGCCAAATAGGTGTATTATGGGAAACGATTAAAATATTTTTTCCTTCATTTTTAGAATCTATTTCATAGAGGAAATCAGTCATCCTATTTTTTACAGTTGTGTAATTCTCTCCCCCTTCTGGCGTCTTCCAAAACTTTTCTATTCTATCGTTGAAGAAATTTTGATATTCAGCATCTGGCTTTCCATCAAGAACCCCAACGTATATTTCATGGAGTCTATCGTCATAAACTATCTTATCTTTAGAATAACCAATAGTATCTGCGATTATTTCTGCAGTTTCTTTCGTTCTCAAAAATGGTGAACAATAAATAATATCTATTTTATCTTTCTTTAATTCTTCACCTGCAACAATCGCTTGTTCCTTACCACTATCTGTAAGATGATGCATTGTTTTAGGGTTTGAACTCAAAACACCAAGAGTATTACTCTCTGCTTCACCATGTCTTACAACATAAATATTATTTGTGCTTTTTGTTTTTTCTTTTATATCTTCTACACTACCGATAAAATGTTTTTCTGGACATCTATCACATTTCCAAACTGGAAGTGGAGCACCCCAAAAACGAGATCTTGAAATAGCCCAGTCACGAGCACCTTCAAGCCATTTACCAAATCTGCCTTCCCCCACTTCTTTGGGAACCCATTTTATATTTTTATTTACTTTTTTAAACTTTTTCTTATCTTCAAAAGTCATAACATGACCAGTTTGCGTTAACAAAAATTTTATCTTACAATAACAAAAAATTTTAGAAATTTTTTGTATATGCGTCTTA
>JBAYAG010000062.1:0-3288 GCA_041669885.1 Minisyncoccota bacterium
ACTAGCATCATCTGGTGAAAGAATTTTAGGTTTAGCTACAAAAAGAATTAAATATACCGAAGACTTTTCTTTATCTAAAGATGTAGAATTTTCAGATTTATCTTTTGGTGGACTTTTAACTTTTAAAGATCCGATCAGGTCTGGAATAAAAAATATTATAAACCGTGTCTCAAAGGCTGGAATAAAAACTGTAATAATGACCGGCGATCACCAAGGTACTGCAATTTCAGTGGCGAGAGAAATAGGTTTAAACGTAAGTAATGAATCTGTACTTGATGCCTCGGAACTCACTACAATGAGTGATTGGGTCTTAAAAGACAAACTACCTTTTATAAATGTAGTATCAAGGGTGACACCATTTGATAAAATAAGAATAGTAAAAGCATTTCAAGAGATTGGTGAAATTGTTGCTATGACTGGAGATGGAGTTAATGATGCACCAAGTATCAAGCAAGCTGATGTAGGTATAGCGATGGGCTCAGGAACTGAAGTTTCTCAAAGTGTAGCTGATCTGGTACTTTTAGATGACAATTTTGAAACGATAGTCGCGGCAATAGAGGAAGGTAGACAAATACTTGGTAATATACGTAAGGTCTTAATTTATTTACTTTCTAATACTACAGATGAACTTATATTAATAGGTGGATCAATATTAATGGGTGTATCACTACCACTAAATGCACTTCAAATTTTGTGGGTAAATTTCTTTACAGATAGCTTCCCTGCAATATCTTTTGCTTTTGAAAAAGAAGAGGATGTCCTAGCAAACAAACCTAGTGAAAAAAATATGAAATTATTTAGCTCTCTTATGAAATTCTTGATTTTGATTATTGGTGTTTTTACAAGTTCATTTCTTTTTATAGCATATCTAGTATTACTAAAAAAAGGGTTCAACCCACAAACAGTTAGGACTTTTATTTTTGGTGCGTTTGGTACTTACACTCTAATATTAGCCCTGTCAGTAAGGAGTTTAGAAAAAAGTATATTTTCAATTCCACTATTTTCAAACAAGTACTTAATAAGCTCTATAGCTCTTGGTCTAATTCTTATGGCTATCGCTATTTATGTTCCAATTTTTCAAAAACTTTTTGACACAGTAGCACTGTCGCTAAATTGGGTACTTGGTATTCTTTTAATTGGTGCTATAAATATATTTTTTATTGAAATCGCTAAGTGGGTATTCAGACAATACAGAAATAAATAATTGCTATGTTTTTAAAAAGTGCAATCTTTGGCGAATTCTTATGTATTCTAATTGCTCTAAGTCATTATAATTAAACTGGATAATAATCTGCATCAATAACGGTCTACGGTAAACACGATACTTTTCTCAACATATTGACTCACCTTCTCTAAAACAAGTTCTCACGTCATCTATCCATCGGAGCCTAGTAATTATCTTTGAGATATTTAGTATCTCATCGAATGGAGAACGCAAGGAAAATTCAATCTTTTTTCCGTTTATGACACAGTTCTGAAGTAAAAAATTCAGAAGGTCTCTTTGCTTATCTACTTTAGAACTTTTGCCTAATCGTGCTGTTTTTCTTTAAGCTCTTTCAGTTTTTTATCATACTCATCCTTAATAATTCTCTATATAAACCATATTTTCACCTCTTACGACATCTTTGTGGTAATTGTGGTAATAAATCTAATCTTGTCCTATAAAGCCAAAAATAAACTGTTTGATGATGAATTCCAAGTTTATGAACAATCACTTCTAGCAAAACTAATAGCTCAAGTTTTTTTCAATCAACCTACTCAAATTAATATCATTTTCAATTAGACGATATTTTTTTAGAGTTCTTTCTTTTTTCTCTAGCCAGTCGATTAGCCGATGATACAAAATATTCACTGCTATTGTTACTATTTCTTTTAATTTCTCTTGATACTGATCCTTTGTCTTTTCTAATTCGACTAGCTATGAAAGACAAAGTTTCTTTCCGACGTAAACCGTCGGCGATGACAATTCTGTCATCTCTGCTAATATATGTATGCATATATCCGTTTGGTTGTTGGGCTTATAACATTCCTAGCATACCAAGCGGATTTATGTTTTACGACTAGTGTTGCATTTCAAGATAGAATTCAGCAGATATGCTAGCCAAAATACTTCTAGACTGGATTAAAGATAAAATAAAAACAAAAGAACAAAAACACAAGGAAGCAACTTTTACTAAAAAAGTTGAAAAAATAGATGGATTTTTAGATTTATATTCAGACCCTTATAAAAATTATCTAAAATTCCTTACTTTTGAAGATTGGCCAAAAACATATTTTGAAATAGAAAAAAAGGAGAAAATGTAAACAATAATACTACCGAACAGAAAAAATAAAGGTAATTATTAAAAAAGCTACTTACAAAGATAATAATTTTGAAATTCTAAGTGTTGTTCCTGAAGATAAAAAAATGGATTATAAATCTTTCTTAAATGGCTTCAAATAAAAAAGCACTTATTAATTTAAGTGCTTTTTTATTATAATTTTATATCTCTTTTAATATTTGTGACACTTCAGAGTTTGTCGCCTACCAATTGTCAGAAACCTTCTTTGCACTAACTGTCATGTACGCAAGAACAATTATAAATATAAACATTCCAACATATAGGATATGTGCTTTAAAAAAATTAGTAAGTATTCTTATGTTATTATCACTTGTTAGCCCCATAAATACTTTTTACAATAGATTTAATTTTTGAAGCACCTCTCCTTACCAAACCTTTCTTTTTATTTTTAAATGATCTTAATTCTTCTGCCATTTCTTCAGTAACAACATCTATAGCTGAATATAGGTCTTCTTTTTCTTCTGAGGCTCTAAAAACTTTTCCTCCAAGATGTAGAGTAAATTCTGCTTTAAACAAATCACCGGTCTTATGATGTCCTGTTGTCTTACCAACCTCTATATAACACATTACAGTTTCTTCTAAAGTCGAATTAATAAATTTGTCTAGATGATTAACTTTTTTATTCAAATATTCTGATATTGCAGGAGTAAGAGGAAAATCTGTAGCTTTTACATTATATTTCATAATATTAATTATTATCTATACTAATAATTTTTCCTGGAGAGTGATGACCGCTCACTATCCTTACATCACCATTATACACCTTAAAATATTCACGTACTAGTTCAACCACTCTTTTGTTTGCAAGCCCCCTCTCAGCTGGCTCTCTTACAGACACATCAAAATGATCTTCAGATTTTTTAATGAATTTTTCCATCTTGGCACCAGCTTTTACTTTTAATTTTATATACACTTACAAGATAATATTACCCCCTAAATCAAAAAA
>JBAYAG010000063.1:0-3260 GCA_041669885.1 Minisyncoccota bacterium
ATTTTATGTCTGCCCTATTCTACCTCATGAGCCTTATTGTCATCCTCCAGGTCTTTATGATCAATAAAGGGGTGCTTAATCGAAGCGCAGGAGAAATAAAGATTATGTATCTCGGCTGGGGCACTAAGAATGTTGTCTCCATCGCTTTAGAGATCACCCTGCCTTTTATCTGTTATATCTTAGGCAAGTATAGATTCAGATTAGACTGCTACCTTCTTCTTTTTATCGATTACGTGCTGATATTTATCTCGGATTCAAGAGGCGGGATCGTCACCTCTATCCTTATGCTTCCCCTGCTGAGTTTTATAGTGGTCAGCCGCGCATCCAGAAATAAGATCCACGACTTTATCCTCTTCCTGTGCTTTTTCACTTTTATATTGATCTCTGCCATCTATTTCATACCCAGTGTCAAAGAATCCTTTATCAGACTGCTTAACATGAGAGATGATATCTCCGGAAGAGGAGAGATATGGCAGAGATGTATCAATTACTTTAAGGCTTCTCCTATCTTCGGGGGTTCAATGTCCTGCCTATTTGATATGTTCCAGGTCTATATGCACGGAGAAAATATCGGCATATGGCTATGCCACAATACTTTCTTTACTTTCCTGGCTTCTTTAGGGGCAGCCGGAGTCCTAGCTTACGCTTTCAACCTCTTTGAATCCTTTTTTAACCTAATAAGATCAAAGACAGGCCTGATGCTCCCTATATCGGGCTTCTTACTTATAGGGCTTATCCACGGAATGATAGATAACACTTTCTTCTCTATCGTCTATATGCTGCCTTTCATAATCCTGATGAGCGGAGAAAGGAAAAAGTATTCATTTAAGAGAGATAAGAAACCTTCTCTGACTTATTAGTAAGACTTTTCTTCATTAAATAGTTGACAGCATTTAATATGTAGATGTAAAATATTTACACGTAAGGTTTCTGTTACTGTAATTATTTTACAGTAAGAAAGGTCCTTCATATGCTAGAAAAAGTAACATTTAAGAATTTCAAGTCGTTTACCGAGGAGACTACCATTTCTCTTCTTCCAACAAAATCAGAAATTTTGAAAAATACCAATATAAGTAATAAGACATTAAAAGGGTGTGCCTTCTATGGATCAAATGCATCCGGAAAAACAAACGCCTTAAATACCGTTACTCTTCTTTTAGACCTACTCTTCAGCAATGGAATCGGTGACTTAATTTCAACAATAACTTTGTTTAATAAAGAAAGAACGATGTCTTTTGAATATGCATTTTCAGAAGATAATGACAAAATTGTTTATTCATTTGAAATTGATAGAGAAGGAAAAATCGTTAAAGAAAAGCTCCGGTTAAACAATAAAGATATTCTGACTAGAATCAGTGATTCCGCCGATACTTGTCTTACCGAAAAAGGTCAATATACCGGAAATGAAATTTCTCAAGACTCTCTTTTCTTAAGAGCAGTTATTTTTAATGCTAATCTTTCAAATTACCCTTCTTTAGTAAAATGGATTAACTATCTAAGAAATTCAATCTATCTTAATCCATCCCGAACATTCGGTAAAATAATCACATTCGATAATAGTCCGTTTAAAGTAGATTTGAACACTTATCTTGAAAAAAACGGAGAAAAGGAAATAAATGGTTTTTTTGAAGAATTCAACTTTCCTTATCGCATCTCATATGAAAAAAACAAGCCAAATACCCCGACCCTTGTTCCATTTATAAACAGATTAAAAATTACAAGAAATAGCTTGGCATCAATTCCTTTTTACATGGAATCTTTCGGAAACCAAACCTTGCTTTATGTCTTGCCTTCCTTCTTATCAGTTATCAAAACAGGAGGAATTCTTGCTATTGATGAATTCAGCAGTGGATTACACAATAAATTAGAAGAGCTTCTAATTCGTTTTTTCATGGAAAAATCATCTGAAGCTCAGCTGTTGTTTGTATCACATTCAACTAATCTTTTAAGAACTGATCTGTTAAGGCCTGATCAGATTTATTCTACCGACTTAGATGAAAAAGGAAGCTTCATCAGAAGGTTTTCAGATGAAAACCCGAGGGAAACACAAAATCTAGAAAAGATGTATCTTGCAGGTGTTTTTGGAGGAATCCCTCTATATGAAGAAAAAGCTAAAAATTAACAAAGATAAAAACATTGGAAAAGTAGTATTTTTAGTGGAAGGTGACAGCACCGAGCCCGAGCTTATTCGCCATATATTCACTAACATCTTTGATTACAAAACCGTTGAATACGACAAAAGAAGCAATGAAATTAAGAAATATGAAAGCAAGAAGAACAAATATTCACAAGTATTTGTAATACCCTTACAGCATCCACGGATAAATCAAATATCAGAATCTAAAACATATATTGATGATGTTATCGCAAAGTTAAAACACGATAATTTTTTTCTTGACATTTCCAACAGTGCCGTATATTTAGTTTTTGATAGAGACAGGGTATGCAATAAAAAAGCAGATATTATTCCTTGTTTAGAAAAATACACTAATTCAAGAGATAACGGTGAGGAAGAAAACGGGCTTTTATTAATAAGTTACCCATCAATTGAAGCTTACATCATGAATTCCTATGAAAAAACAAATAAATTCTGTAATGGTTCTCAAATTAAAAAATTTTTAATAGATAATAATTTGAAAATCGTAGAGATGAAAAAAGATAATGTTCTAAATGCTACAGAGTTTTTATTAAAATCTATTGATACTATCTGCCCTCAAAAATACAAAGAAATCTATTTAGATAATTTAAAGGAAATAAACATGTCTATCTTCTCAGAAGAAGAAAAAGAATATAGCAAAAATAACATCTATACAACACTGTCTCTTTTCGCTATTTCTTTTCTAGATCTCGGTTTAATTTCTTTTGATTAATAATCACTTTTTGAAAAGTAAAATATTTTTTAAATTATATTAGTTTGTTTTTATTAGATTTTTTGTCAATGATAAAAATATTGCTTAGATACTAAATATAAAGACAATTTTTTATCATTTTTTCTTAGCCACAATAAACAGCTCACTTTAAACAAAAAGTAAACAATTTAAAAAAATACGAATAGTTCAGAAACTTTCTGTAGCATCTAATAATTTTTCTTTTCTAACATACATAAAAATCTCATTTTAATCATGCAACCAATTCGGTTATTTTTTGTACTTATTTTTCATATTAGTTTAAAAGAAGAATAAAAGAATGGTAAAATAACTTATATGACAAAAATAATATTTATTTGCGAAGGCAATATCTGCCGCTCTCCAACAGCTGAA
>JBAYAG010000064.1:0-3240 GCA_041669885.1 Minisyncoccota bacterium
AGGTATTTTTACTTTTCTAACATCACCTTCAATTATTTCAATAATATTGTTATATCCATTCAATAAAAAATTACTTCTTAAAGTCTTTATGTTTCTCTTATCTATTTCAATCGCATAGACTTTTTTTGCACCAGCATCAGCTGCAAACATTGCTAAAATACCTGTTCCTGTTCCCATATCAACAACAACATCACCCTTTTTTACAGTTTTTTTAATTGCGCTAGAAAAAGATATAGTTCTTTTTTCATCAATAAGACAATTAAAAACCCCTTCAGTCATTGACCAATATTCTTTATTTTTAACTTCTTTTTTAGCCATAATTTTATTATCAATTAATTATAACTCATATTTTGAAATATGGTAGTTTTTTTTATTTTACAATATACCCTTCTATAAAACTATACCATTTCGAATTTAAACTGCTTTATATTTTTATTAAAATAAAATGTAAAAATTCTATTAATCTCTTCAAAATTCATGTCTCTATTAATTTCACTGTAAAAAGTTTTAAATTTATCAATCCCAAAATCTTCAATTATTTTTTTTACAAAATATCCGGCGAAAGAATAATAATAGATAAAAATATCATCTGGGGTATTCATCCAGTCTTGATGAGTTACTATTTGCTCAATTGGTAATATTTTATTTTTACCTTCTTCAAGCCAATATTCTTTAGTTTTACCAAAAATAGTTCTACCCCAAGACAAATATTCAGCTAAACCTTCAGCAAAAAAACTAGTAGCCTGACCTAAAGGTAAAGATAATAAGTGAGTATCTTCATGTTCTCCAAGAGGTTTATGTTCTCTTGTATATATAACATGAATAGCAAAATCTTTATGGACAGCTTGAGCATAACCGTCATCTCCCATTAATTCTTTTTTAATTTCAAAATCTGGATAAAAATAATATTTTATTTTTTCTTTTGGTATTTCAATTTTTAGTAAAGACACTATCTTATCAAAAGACTCTTCTTGTATTTTTTCTATTTTATTAATTTCTAAATCAGCAACACTATTAGAAAAATAATGAAAAATATAATGAGCAGATTTCTTAGTGATCCACCTTGGATCATTTTTAAAATTCTCCTTATATGTCGGTAAATATTGTTTTATTAAATTATTTGTATTCATTTGGTTATTATAACAAAAAGAGTTGCTGATGGCATCAGCAACTCTTATCTCTCATAATCACTCTTTCCCTCTGTATTTAAGAAAAATCAACCCTTCATTAATCCGATTTATCAACTCTTTTTGACAAAAGCGTTTTGAAAAACCCAATAGTCCGTATTTAACCACCGAATCGTGAATACACCCTCCGCCACAGATTGGCAGATATGGGCATTTTTCTCTTACACAGTCGTTCATTCTACTGAACTGTTCAAAGCGACCATCACGAGAATACGATTCAGGCATTTGGAACACCTCTGTAAAATCGAATTCAGGCCTTCCAACAGTACAAAAGCATTTCTGCAATGAACCATTTGATTGTAAGACAGCCGAGTGTTTTGCTATCGCTACACACCACGGTCCTAACAGAAATTCTTCGGGAATTTCAAAACCTAACTCCAGAGCGACTTTCCAAGCGTTCACTGCTTTTTCAGCAATGAAACCTTCACAAATCCCTCTTGTCTTTGTCCCAAGTGACGGTACAACGATTCCTAGGCTTAGCTGAATTCGGTTACCATAACCGAGACCAGCAAGATAATCCAACAAATTAGGTACCAACTCCGCAGTTTCTTCGTCAAGAGAAATCCGTAGATTTACCTTCTCAACAAAGTTACCATCTAGAAGCATCCTGACATTGGTAACTATCCTGTCAAAGGAAACATAACCAGTTCGATTGCAACGTCGAGTGTCATGTATTTCCTTTGGACCGTCGAGTGTGATTTGAATCTTCCGACAATTATGTTCCTTAAGGACAGAAGCAATACCTGGATCAAATAAGTCACCATTTGTCGTAATATCTGTCCAAAATTGAACCCCCGCCGATTTAACAACAGAAGAAATTTTGGATAAGGCACTAGTGACCAAATTCTTCTCAAGTAATGGTTCACCCCCAAAGAGTACACATCGAAAAGATGTAACTTGAGAATTAACCACTAAGTATTGGGATATCCAATTTACAGACTGGTCTAATACCTTTGGAGACATTGCCCCCATTCTCTTCACACCATTTTCGAAACAGTATGGACACTGTAATTGACACTTCATCGTCGGTAGAAGATGAAGTGAAAACAGGTTTGCCTTCTCGTTTCTTATTTTTAAAAATGATGTGAGATACTCGGAATGTTCGTCTTTCCAAGTTTCTACAATGAAGCCATTATCTCCAAACAATATCTCCTGGATATCCTGATCAACATCAGCGATCCTATCATCTCCGAACCAAGCATTAACCGTGTTAAAAAGTTTTCTCGTCAACATGATTACTGCACCAGTCAAAAAATTCTTTAGAATTATTCTTTCTCCATTTAATGGATATTGAACAACAAAAGAGCTCCATCGATAGTTCATACACCATCTCCTTTTTTAAAAAAGTAGCCCTCAAGTTTGTAATCCTTGAGGGTCTTTGGTTTTTGGCTATTTCAGTAGCCACAACTGTCCTTGCCCATCCTCGACGGAACGCGAAAATCCAGATTACCCGACTTGAGCAAAACAATGCCCTTATCGGCAACCTCGGAATCCTGTTCACCGAGATTTGAGCAAGAAGTGTTTTGTCCGATCACCGCCGGTTTGGTAACCATTAGGCACTTCTTTCTTTCAAAGAACACAAAACGAGAACTGGACCCAGCTCCCTACTTATTCTTGTTCTTATCTAATACAAACTGTAACAAAATCACAAATATAGTCAAACGAGTTATTAACTTTGTAAAGTATTTTATTCAACACAACCCACCTTGTACCCCTCTTCTTCATATTCGTCTTCATTTGTGCAATAAGTATATTCACAGTCTACTTCACCTTCCTGACAAAATACTTCTTCACAATCGTCTCCTAAACATTCAGGAATATTGTAAGCCTTTTTTGTTATCTTTTTAAAATACCATGTATCAATACTACAAGTCGATTCGTCTAGCTCATCTTCACAAATATATTCTTCTGAATAAAAACAGTTTCTTTCATAACTTGGGTCACAAGTGACTTCATTTGTAACTAAAAAATCTTCTTTTATAAAAATCCTATAATAAGTAAAAAAAATAGATAAGCCTATAAGTATAAAAAATAAAACTGTAAATATAGTGCC
>JBAYAG010000065.1:0-3232 GCA_041669885.1 Minisyncoccota bacterium
AAATAAGAAAAATCATTGATGATTTTATCGAGAAAAATAATCTCGGTAAGTTTGAAATTCATTTTGTTGATGGAAGTAAAAAAGATGATACTGATGAAAAAGAAATTGATGATCTAAATAATAATCAGATTTAAAAACTCATCCTATTTAGAATATTATTAATAATGAATTTACATAATTGAGTTACTAACAAGTAGTTTATTCCTTTTCAATCTCTTTTTGTATCTCCTTAAATTCATTTTCCACCTCAACTAACCTCTTCTTACAGACCTTAATTAATTCCGCCCCTTCTTTGACTTTTACCAAACCAATCTCTACATCAACCTCTTCCTGTTCATCAAACCACTCTACAATACCGTTTAACTTTGTTAAAGAATCCTTCAAATTAACTTTTTGTTCTGGCATATTTTTATATTAATTACTTTTAATAAATTTAATCTCTGAATCAAATGTCCCGTCACTCAACCCAACACTAACCACATCACCCTTTTTTATCTGACTTGTATTCTTTAATATTCGACCGTTTTTCGTTACAATACTATATCCTAATTTTAACTGTCGTTTAGGATCATTACTGGTAAGCTGTTTTTCAAATGATATCAGTAGTTCATCTAATCTATTTCTCTCACTTAGGTATCTTTTAACTACCCCTTTCATAGAATCATCAAAATACTCTCTAATACCCTGAACTGAAAAATTTATCTTCCTAAACACCGGAATAAATACTCCGTCAATTCTATTTTTATTATCAACAATTTGATCTTTTATTGATTTTAAACCAATTCTCAAAGAATCCTCTGCCTTAGAAAAATTGGTAAAAATTATTTGAAAAGCAGATTTCATAATATCGAGACCGCTTTGTACACTATCTTTGTTACTTTGTATTGTTTCCTGAAATCTTCTAAAAATCTTTTGTTCTGATAAATCCAATTTAGCCTCAACCTTTTCCCATGTTTCATTTAAAATATTAGCTGTTGCTGTTGGAGTAGACACCATTTTATCAGCCGCTAGTGCCACCAAAGATATATCTTTTTCATGCCCGACACCAACCAAAACTGGTACAGGGAAACTAGCAATCTCTCTGACTAATGCTTCATTATTAAAAGGTTGAAGAGATTCAAGAGAACCACCTCCACGGATCAAGACTAGCGTCTCAATATCTTTATTCCTAAAACTTCTAACTGAATTTAATAGTTCTTCTGTTGCCAATTGACCCTCCACACGAGAATCAATAAACAAGATCTTAAAACCAAATTTTCCCAAATTAACCTGAAAATCTCCTATAGCCGCACCTTCCTTAGAAGTAATCAAACCTATTTTCTGTGGTAAGACCGGCAATGGCCGCTTTTTTGATTCATCAAATAATCCCTCTTTCTGTAATTGAGCTTTTAGTTTCTCGTATTGTTTTCTTAAAGCCCCTTCACCAACTAATTCAATAGCTTTTGCATTAAAAGAAAATCTACCCAACGGTTTATATATACTAGGAATACCGGAAATAATCACCTCGAGACCGGGAGTAATTTCCACTCCACTTAAAGCATAAGCTGTTTTCCACATAATACATGTAAGAATCGCTGGATCATTTTCATCTTTATCTTTAATCTTAAAAAATAGATAGCTTCTTCCTGGATACGGTTGAACCTCTGTAATTTCCCCTAAAATCCGCCCAGGAAAATTTTTCAACCCTTGATTAATATTATCAAGATACTTACTTACTGATATAGAATTATCATCTTCTTTTTCTTTAATTTTCATAATTCATCTTCAAAGAGTTCAAACGCATCATCCACATCTAAACCAGTTTTCTCAACAATTTCCTGAAGTTTTTCTGCTTGATCCTTATCAAGGTCTTCATCTTTTGCTTTTTCAAATACTTCCATAATTATTAAATACTATATACTTGACTAACCCAGAGTTTTTTCTAGGATTTTAAAATGCTTTGGGTCTGACTCTTTTACAATGTTCAACAAAATTTTGATTGCGTCTTTACTTTCGCTTTTGTCTTTATGCTCGATTGTGCTTGTTGGGTCGGAATTATGAGAAAATTCATTAATCAACTTATATGCTTTACTCCAGTCTGAATCACTTATTTTCTCATGTGCTTCTTTTCCTTCATTTGATTCTTTTACAACAGCTTCCATTTTTTGCTTCTGGTTTCTTGAATCTGGAATTTTAAAATCTGCAAAAATATCAAAAAATCTTCTTGCCATATTTCCAATCGTATAAAAATCTTCATATTGCGTATCTTGTTTCTCTGAAAACTCCTTGAGCTTGGCAAACAAAAAGTGATACTCGGATTTATAATTTAGCAGAGTTTTATCAAGCGAAATAATTTTTGCTTTTCTAGTATCTGATTCAGTAAAATTTTCTACCATGAAAAACTCGCAAGGAATTGGTTTTTCTGGTTTATCTTCCGACCTTAGTTTTTCGTTGTCTTTTTTTGTTGAATTGTTTTTATTTATAAACCATTCTTTTACCAAGTTAAAAAGCTGAAAATTGTGTGTAGAGATAAAAAGTTGCCCGACTTCTTTGAAATTTGTGCTTATCATTGAAAAACAATGATAAATGAAGTTTGAATCAAAACTAGAAATTGGATCATCAATGAAAATAATTCCTTTTGATTTATCAAAA
Organism: Minisyncoccota bacterium; assembly: GCA_041669885.1. GTDB lineage: Bacteria > Patescibacteriota > Minisyncoccia > Phycocordibacterales > GWA1-40-21 > Bog-1340. The sequence goes on from JBAYAG010000065.1 coordinate 2,632, forward strand.
TCACCTTCGCCGACTTTTACAATGAAATACGAAAATGCGATTGCAGTTTTTTCTCCCTCACTCAAATTTTTTGCTGTTTTTCCATCTCTTTTTATCGTGTATCCCTTATTATATCCGTCCAATGCGAGTTCAATTTCTTTTCTACCAAAAAATTCTTCCAGATGTTTATTGATAGCTATAATTGCTTTACCAATGTTTGAAGTTTGTTTTTCAAGTTCAGTAATATCAGAATTATTTTTATTGACTACATTTAGGGCTTCTTTTTCGTTTTTCAATGCTTCTTCCAAATCAGTTCCCATTTTTTTGTAATCCTGACCTACCAAAGCAGTTGCGATTGAATTTAATTCGAGTTTTTCGCGCGCACTCGATACTTCGCTTGCGTGATTTTTTGCCTTTTCATTATGCTCATTGATAATTTTGTTCAGTTCCAAGATTTCGCCATTGTATGAGGACAAAAAATCCTCTGGCTGTGCGGGTCTTAAAATATCAGCAAGCGGATTGTCGTATTTTTTTTGAAGAAATTTTATCGCTCCGTCAATCCAAGTATTTACTTTTTTGATAACTTCGTTAAGCTCCTTTGCCTTACTTGTGTATTTATCTT
>JBAYAG010000066.1:0-3038 GCA_041669885.1 Minisyncoccota bacterium
ACAAATAATCATATAGAACAAATGCTTGGTATATCTGATGCAACAGCAGAAAGATATCTACAAGAGCTTGAAGATGAGGGAATTATAAGACAAGTTGGAAAGACTGGTAGGGATGTGTTTTATGAGAAGATATAGATAGAAGAGGGGAACGGCTCAATGTAAGTTGAGCCGTTTAACTTTTAAAATCAGCTCCCAGCAGATTTTAAAAAACGACGAACTTTAAAATTTCGGGCTCCAACCCTAAATTTTAAATACGACGAGACGAAATACACAGGAATCTCGAAGCTTACAGCTTCAGTATTCCTAGTGGAGATTAATGAAGTTCTATTTTATGTGTATCACGAGTTACTAAGTATAATTTTTCGCTACGCTCAAATTCTACGTAAGTACTCGCGACCCCAGCTCGGTAATTCGTCTGCTGACAAATTATACCTGCGCTTCCCACAAACTAAAAACCTGAAGTAGTTCAGGTTTTTTTAACGTTTGTGGGCGGTAGAGGAGTCTCTCTCCTTACAGGAGCAGTATCCCTTTTCTGTTTTTCTTTTCGTTTAAAACTCAAGAAAAACTATCAAAGGGCTTCGAGTCCTCTACTGCCCAATCAAAAATGGACAAATGCTACTTATTTCGCATTTGTCCTATTTTTGCTTGGTGGGCGGTAGAGGACTCGAACCTCTGACCTGATGAGTGTAAATCAACTGCTCTACCAACTGAGCTAACCGCCCGTGTAGATAATATAGCTTATTTTTTATTTATTATCAAGGACTGTTGTATTATTTGAACCCTTGTAGTATACTTATATATAATACATTTTATATGAAGTATAATGAAAAACAAAAAGCAATTACTCTAAGAAAAACAGGTCAATCAATTAAAGAAATCGCTAGAAACCTAGGAGTTTCAAAATCTAGTGTTAGTGATTGGGTAAGAAAAATTATATTGACAAAAAAACAGCAAAAGATGCTTGCTCTTAGGGGACATAGTGCTGTAGTGGTTGAAAAAAGAAGAACTACACGTTTGTCTAATGAATTGATAAAAAGAGAAAGTTTTATATCTCTAGCAGAAAAAGATATTAATAAAATATCTAATAATGAATTGAAGATTATTGGAGCTATGCTATATTGGGCTGAAGGTAGAAAGCGCGGACACAGAATGGTTAGTTTTTCTAATAGTGACCCATCGATGATAAAAGTTATTATGCGTTTTTTTAGGGAAGTTTGTAATGTTCCAGAAAGTAAGTTTAGGGGACATATTCATCTTCATTCACACCTTAATGTAAATAGTGCAATAAAATATTGGTCTATGATAACAAAAATTCCACCACAACAGTTTTATAAGACTTATTGTGTACCGAGCATTTCTAGTAAAGGTAAAATGGATTCTCTTCCAAATGGCACATTAGATATTCATGTTTGTAATGTTGAATTGTTTTTAAAAATAATTGGTTGGATTAGAGGAATAACAAAAAAAATATTAAAACAAAATGAAAATTCCAATATTATATGAAGATAAAGATGTTGTTGTTATAAACAAACCCGCTGGGCTTGTTGTTCATCCTGATGGAAAAACCAAAGAAAAAACTTTGGTTGATTGGATTTTGGCAGAATGTCCTCGTGCAAAAAACGTTGGTGAACCTATTATTTTAAATGATGGAGAGAAAATATTAAGACCAGGAATCGTTCATAGAATAGACAGAGATACTTCTGGTGTTTTGATAATAGCAAAAACTAAAAAAGCTTATGAATTCTTAAAGGAACAATTTAAGGAGAGAAAAGTTCATAAAACTTACAACGTTTTTATTTATGGTGAGATGAAAGATGAAAGAGGTATGATAGATCGTCCTATAGGTAGAAGTCCTTCAGATTTCCGAAAATGGTCATCTACAAGAGGTGCAAGGGGGGAGATAAGGGACGCGATTACTTATTTCAAAGTTTTGAAAGTTAAAGATGGAATAAGTTTTGTTGAAGCAATGCCAAAAACAGGCAGGACACATCAAATAAGAGTTCATTTTACAGCTATAAATCACCCGATCTTACAAGATAGTCTTTATGCGCAAAAATTTTATTTAGAAAAAGAAAATCAACTTGGTTTTAAAAGAACTGCCCTTCATGCAAGACAATTAGAAATAAACATACCTTCTGGAAAACTCATCAAGATTGTAGCCCCTTACCCAAAGGATTTTGAGGAAGCTATAAAAGAAATTGAAAAATAAACCTTGCTTTAAACACTCTAATGTGCTAAATTATTACCACTATGGAATTGAAGAATATTAAAATGTCACCTGTTGATATAGAAGCTAGAAAAGGTCTTGATATGAGACCAGGTGATACTGTTCGTGTGTGGCAGAAAATCAAAGAAGGTGAAAAGACGAGACTTCAAGCTTTTGAGGGTATGATACTTGCTATTAAACATGGAAAAGAAGCTGGAGGTACTTTTACAGTTAGAAAAGTTATAGATGAAGTTGGAGTAGAAAGAATATTCCCTTTATACTCTCCTGTTATAGACTCAATTGAAGTTTTGAAGAGAGCAAAGGTTAGAAGAGCAAAACTTTATTATGTTAGAGAAAAAGCTACAAAAGAGTTAAGGAGACATTTAAGAAGTGAACTTCTACAAGCAAGACAAGAAAACAATACAGATACAGCAAAGAAAGATGAAGTTAAAGAAGAAAAAGTAGAAGAAGTTAAGTAAAGGCTCGCTCGCAGAATATTTTAAAAGCACGATAAAAGTGTCGCCGTCGCGACACTTTTTCTCTACTCACGAAATTTTTTGGTAAAAATTTTGCTCCGTAAGGCTTTTAAAATACTCAGCTTCACTCGCTACCTGTAATGCAATTAATTCGTATGTCTTTGCGATTATGTACTCATACGTGGCAATCCAGGTTTGTATGGTTGAAAATAAATAGGATTTTAGTTATGATAGGAAAACAGACAGTTCAGTTAGATTTGCTCGGGTGATGTAATTGGTAACCATGTACGCTTGAGGTGCGTATGCCGTAAGGCGTGGGAGTTCAAGTCTCCCCCCGAGCACAAAAAATAGCAAAG
>JBAYAG010000067.1:0-3014 GCA_041669885.1 Minisyncoccota bacterium
AAGAAAGACTAGAAGCTTATATGGATCGTTTAGAAAATATTTTTCTCAATAATGACGAGCGTGTCAGAGAGAGAAATCTTGAAATGCTTCACCCTGCTATTTATGATGCTTTTATAATTAAACCAGAAAATGTTCCAGAATCATTTTTTGAACTTCAACAAAAGGTTGCTCGTGAAAGAGGTCAGGCGGTAGATGAAATTACTCCTGAAATGCGTGAAAAGATGATAAGTGTCATTATTGAAGACCAAAAAGCTTCTTTAGACTCTTGGATTAATTATCTCACATCAGAAGATGCAGTATACCCTACATGGTTTAAATACTTTGCTTTTCGAAATATTGTAAAGCTGTCTCAATTTGATAAAACACTTGGTAAATTTAAATCTCGTACAGATACTACCACAGCTCCATTCCCAGATATTTACAGAGAACCTTTAGCACAAATTTGTGACTTATATCAAAAGGTAGAAAAAGACAATAAAACTCTCAAAGATCCAGAAATCCAAAAAGCTTTTTCTCAAAAGTTTCCTACATATTATGCAGAACTTATTACAAAATCTTTAGCTTCTAAAATAGAAAACAGAGAAGAAATAAAAGGACAGTGGGTAAAATATAATCAAGGAAGTAGTGAAGATGCAGAAAAGCTTTACAAATCTCTTGAAAGTAAAGGAACAGGCTGGTGTACAGCCGGTATGTCTACAGCACAAGCACAAATAGAGAGTGGGGACTTTTATGTATATTATACAGAAGTAGATGGCGAAGCTACTCAACCTCGTATTGCTATTCGTATGAATGGAAATAATGAAATAGGAGAAGTGAGAGGAATACTCGAACATCAAAATCTTGAGCAACAGATGTCTCCAGTTTTAGAAGAGAAACTCAAGAGTTTTGGTCCTGAAGCTGATAAATATAAAAAGAAGTCTGCTGATATGAAGTTTCTTACAGAAATAGACCATAAGACACAAAAGGGCGAAGTCCTTACAAAAGAAGACTTACAGTTCTTATATGAAGTTAATTCAAGTATTGAAGGTTTTGGTTATGAAAAAGATCCTCGTATAGAAGAAATACGAATTAAAAGGAATTTACAGGAAGATTTACCAATTATTTTTGAATGTAAACCAAGTCAAGTTGCTTTGAAAAAAGAAGATGTAAAATTAGATACTTTGGTTTATGTAGGTGAGTGGACTTCAAAAGTAATGAATTTACTTCCAGAAACCACAAAATATATCTATGAAGAGTTTCCAGATAAAAAGGTTTTTAGAAGAATTATTAAAACTGATCCAAATATTGATTCACCAGAAAAAGCTAAGCAAGCTATTTTAGATAGAGGATTTAGAATTCATGGAAGAGTGGAAGAAATTTTACAAAAAATATCTTTTAGTAAAGAAAGAAAAGAATATAATCTTGTTTCCTTTTCTGTAAAAAATCTTGGTTTTCCAAGAGGTGCTAATACAAAACAAATTTATGATAAAGCAGAAGAACTTGGTCTTGAGATTTGTCCTCCTGAAGTTGGACCACTTCTTCTTTTAAATTATTTGGATCAATTAAGTGATGAATATTTAAGAATTTCCATGAAAGCAATTGAAGATTCTAATGGCGATGCACAATTGTTTTATGTTGGTCACGATGGTGGTGCGAGGTATATCAATACAAATTGGGGTGGCCTTGATCATAGTTGGGGTGCTGGCAATCGCTTTGTTTTTCTGTCTCGTAAGTCTTAGCTTTGTTCTTGTTTAAATTTGTATGTCTTTATGTTTTTATCTGTCTTTGGAGGGAGAAGGTCTTCAGACGAAGCAATCTTTATTGAATAGAATAGATTTATTGTATTTTTTATCTCTTGATATTTTCCTATACTCTGATATACTGTTTTCTACTTATGACAGAAGAAAAGAAAATTAAAAACGACGATATTATTGAAGCAATGTTTAAAGCAGGTGCTCATTTTGGTTATCAAAAATCAAGAAGAAATGCTTCTGTAGCTCCATATATATATGGAACTAAAAACAAAACAGAAATAATTGATCTTGAAGAAACAGTTAAAATGCTAGAAAAAGCTAAAGATTTTGTAACTGAATTAGCAAAGCTTGGTAAACAAATATTATTTGTTGGTGGTAAAAATGAGGCTAGAAATACTGTAAAGATTGGTGCTATGTCTGTAGATATGCCTTATATTGATGGAAGATGGATTGGTGGAACTATTACAAATACTACTGAAATAAAAAAGAGAGTTGCAAAATTTGAAGATTTACAAAGACAAAAGGAAAAAGGTGAACTTTCAAAATATACAAAGAAAGAAAAAATGCTTATAGAGAAAGAAATAGATAATCTAGACATAATGTTTTCTGGTATAGTTGGAATGAAAGATTTACCAAAGGCCTTATTTGTCATTGATTCTAAAAAAGAAAACATTGCAGTATCAGAAGCTAAGAAAGCTGGTATTCCAGTTATTGCTCTTGCAAATACAGATTGTAATATTAAAGAAATTGATTACCCAATAGTTGCTAATGATGCCTCTGTATCAAGTATTTCTTTCTTCGTTTCTGAAATAGTAAAAGCTTATAAAGCAGGGAAGGTTGCAAAAAACTAATTCTTTTAGTTAAAAATAATCTTTTTAAAAATATTTGAAAAGATTATTGCGAGTAGATGATGTTGGTATAAGAAAAATAAGTCGACATAAATTATAAAAAGTTAAAAATTACAACTGGAATGGAAATAAAAATGGAACAAGTAAAAGAGCTTAGAGAAAAAACAGGTATTTCTATAATGCAATGTAAAAAAGCCCTTGAAGATTCAGGCGGTGATATGGGTAAGGCCATGATTCTTTTACAGAAAAAAGGAGTTGAAGCTGCAGCTAAAAAAGCTGAAAGAACATTAAAATCAAGCAGAATTGTTTCTTATGTTCATGGTGTTGGTACCGTAGGGGTTATGATAGAACTTTGTAGTGAGTCTGACTTTGTATCAAAACACGAAGATTTTCAAAAGCTTGCTTATGATATAGCTATGCAGATTGCTGCAAC
>JBAYAG010000068.1:0-3009 GCA_041669885.1 Minisyncoccota bacterium
CACGGTTGTTGTTATTGAACACAATATGGATCTGATAAAATCTGCGGACTATATCATAGATATTGGACCAGAGGGAGGTGATAAGGGTGGTCAAATAGTTGCAAAAGGAACTCCGGAGGATATAGCTATGAACAAAAATAGTCATACTGGTAAATATTTAAAGAGAGTATTGAATAGAAAATAAAAATAATAAAACCGATCACGAAATTCGTGGTCGGTTTGATACTCTGAGATTATTATTTTTTCTCAGAAGAAAATATTGAGAGAAATTCCTCACTTGTCGCAATGAGATTATCGATATCAATTGGTTTTAATCGTGGTACCGACAAATCCGTTTGAATTTGATCACATAAATAACTAATAACAACAGAAGCGATTACAGTTACGTCTGAAGGATTTTTTTCTTCTGTAGCTTTTTTCCAGCCATATTCAAAAACTCTATCTTCTTTCTTAAGTTTTTTTAATTTCTCAAGAAGAGATTTTGTAAAAGAGTAAGAAAAGCCATTAATGACATCTTGCTCGAGAGTAAGCTCAAGCTTTTGTGTTTGTCTATTCATTTTTCAAAAGGACCTTTCTTGTTTGGTTTGAAAAATTCTATTTATTATGGTATCATAATACTTGTGAATAGTCAATATATAAAAAATAATATATTAACAGAAAACCCTGGTGTTTATTTTTTCAAAAAAGGGAAAGAAATTTTATATATTGGAAAAGCGACTTCTCTTAGAGATAGAGTAAAAAGTTATTTTTCTAATGATCTAATTTCTACTAGAGGTCCACTTATTTTGGATATGGTTTTTCTTGCAGATAAAATAGATTACATAGAAACAGGTTCAGTTCTTGAAGCACTTATTCTTGAAGCAAGTTTAATCAAAAAATATCAACCAAGATACAACACAAAAGAAAAAGATAACAAAAGTTATAATTATATTGTTATTACAAAAGAAGATTTTCCTAGAGTTTTGATTGAACGTGGAAGAACCTTAGTTGGCGAAAAAAGGTCTCCCCTTGAATTTCCAAAAAAGGGAGACCTTGGTGAGTCAAAATATCATTCAGTATTTGGTCCTTTTCCTTATGGAACTCAATTAAAAGATGCGTTAAAAATTGTCAGAAAGATTTTTCCTTTTAGAGATAGATGTAAAACAGGTCAGCAAAAACCATGTTTTGATTATCAACTCGGTCTTTGTCCTGGAGTTTGTATTGGTTCTATTTCAAAAAAAGATTATGCAAAAAATATAAAAAATATTGAATTGTTTTTTGAAGGTAAGAAGAAACAGTTAATCAAGAAATTAGGAAAAGATATGAATTCTTTTTCTAAAAAACAAGAATTTGAAAAGGCTAACGAAACTAAAAAAACTATTTTTGCTTTGAATCATATACAAGATGTTGCTCTCATTAAAGACGAATATAGAATGTCGAATGTTGAATATAATAAAAACATTTTTCGTATTGAAGCTTATGACATCGCTCATATGAGTGGGGAAGCAAACGTTGGTGTGATGACTGTTATTGAAAATGGGCAGATAAATAAAAATGAATATAGAAAGTTTATAATCAGAAATAGTAAACAAAATGACATAGCTGGTCTTGAAGAAATTCTAAAAAGAAGACTTAAACACACTGAATGGACTTTACCACAAGTGATTGTTGTGGATGGTGGAAAAGCGCAGATAAATATCGCTAGAAAGATTTTGGATGAAACGAAACAAGGTCTTTCCTTGAATCTCCAAAAAGGAGAGACCTTGGTGAGTGAAGTTTCTGATATTAAGATTGTCTCTGTATTAAAAGGAGAAGGACACAAACCAAAAGCTATTTTGGGTGATAAAAATATCACGGAAAAATATTCAAATGATATTTTACTTGCAAACAATGAAGCACACAGATTTGCTATAAAATATCATAGACAAAAAAGAACTATTTAAAATTTTTTTTCCTCCGTCTGAAATAGTTAAAAATAATTAAACCTGGATTGCCACAGGTGAGTATGCCTTCGCAATAACAGAATAGAATTTTCTCCAACCCTACGAACGAACATATTTTCTGAACGGGTTAATGTAGTAAATTTAGAAAATTAATGAAGTTTTTAGAAAAATCAAACTGTTTGACGAATATAATGAGGAGTTTTTGATTTTTCGTATAAAAACTGAATATAATTTTCAAATTTACGAAATGCTTTAGTGAAGAAAATATGTGAGTGAGTCTTTACAAAATAATATAAACATATAGTATTTAGAAAGGAGTTTTTTCACTTAAACCTTAAGGAGGTATATCATGATTCACCTGAGTCAGACTTTTGTTCTTGTTCTCTTTTCCATCTCTATCGTGTTATTTGGTTTTTCCGTTATTGTTTATATGGTTCTCGAAGATATCAAAGGGGTTGCCTTTAATAAAGGGATAAACCTTGGTATCGAGAAAGGACTGGGTAAGCCGAGAAAAGAAATCGATAATATTATTGACGGAAAAACTGTTCGATTACTTATTTTTATTCCAGAAAAAGATTGCGGTCTTTTCTTGGTAGAATTGATCCAGAATGATGTAAGCGGTGACGGGGTTGTCTTCTGTCAGTGTGAAGAGTGGTCGACAAATGAAAACTTTCATTCTTCACCACAGACTGGCAAGTATTATAAAGTCTCAATATTTGAAGGTGTTGCCTCTTTCATTTCTGTTTGATTTAAGCCGCCGTGTCGTAAAAACGAAACGGCGGCTATTTTTTTGTCGAGGTTAAACCGTGGAAAATTTTATTTTACTTTTATCTCATTTCTCGTGTGATATAATATTGTTATGAAAAGAATAAGAGTTGCGGTTCTGAGAGGTGGACCAAGTAGAGAAGCAGATGTTTCCTTTAAGACCGGCAAGAATGTTCTAGATAATCTACCTGAAAAATATATTCCAACAGATGTCTTTATTTCAAAAGATGGTGGTTGGTATGTTGATGGTGTTTCTGTTTCTCCACAAAAACTTTTTGAAAATATAGATGTTGTATTTAATGCTCTTCATGGTGAATATGGA
>JBAYAG010000069.1:0-2992 GCA_041669885.1 Minisyncoccota bacterium
GTTTATCCTATGATGGCAAAAAGAGAACATGCTCTAAATCTTGTTCCGCAATTAGAAAAATGTCTTGAAGAAAGTGGACTTTTAAAAACGAACCTAGATTCCCGTCTTCACGGGAATGACAAATTGGAGAAAATAAGAGAAATTCTAGCAAGAGAAAATGATCTATCAGAAAACTTAATTGAACTTATAGAGAAAATAGAAAGACCAAATATAGATGCTATAGCCGTCACAAATGGCCCTGGGCTCGAACCTGCCCTCTGGGTTGGTGTATGCTTCGCAAAGGCAATATCAGAGGCTTGGAACATCCCTATCATCCCTGTGAACCATATGGAAGGACATATAGTTGTCGCAGCCCTCACCCCAGAAACAGAGCCTAAAACCTATAAACTAAAACCTATAAACTATCCTTCTATTGCCCTACTCATAAGCGGTGGACACACCCAACTTGTTTTAGTAAACGAAGAAAATAAAAAATTAAAATACGAAATAGTTGGAAATACAAAAGATGATGCTATTGGAGAGGCTTTTGATAAAGTAGCAAGGATACTCGGACTACCATATCCTGGTGGCCCACAAATATCTAAACTCGCAGAAAAAGATCGAATTGAAAATCCGCATGATTCCGCGTCTGGTCTGCGTAAATCTGCGTTCCCTTTGCCTCGCCCAATGATTCATTCTGGTGATTTAAATTTCTCTTTCTCTGGAATAAAGACAGCAGTTCTTTATACTGTGCAAAAAATAGAAAATATGACAGACGACATTAGACAAGAAATAGCCCGAGAATTTGAAGATGCTGTAGTTGAAGTTATAATTAAAAAAACACAACAAGCTGTGGAACAATATGGGGCACAGACAATAATAATCGGTGGTGGTGTAAGTGCAAACAAAAAAATAAGAAATGATTTTGCAAAACTTGCAGAAAAACTAGAAATAGATTTTATGGTCCCGGAATTTAGCACCTCAACAGACAACGCCTTTATGATAGCTCTTGCTGGATATATAAATATACTTTCAGGTCAAAAACCAGAAAAAGATTTCAGAGCTAATGGAAATTTGAGTCTATAGGACATTTGACTTGCTTAAATAAGAAGATTAATATTTTAAATAACCGACCCGTGAATGTGAGAATGCGGATATCGGTTGTTGCTCGGGCCAGCCGGAAGGCTTTGCCCAGAAAACGAGGACTCAAGTAGTGGCGAGCGAAAGAGTTAAAAGTAAGGACTCACTCTTATCCTTTAGTTTGGGCCATGCCCCCGTGTGTTTTTACCGCGGGCATGGCCTTTTTTATTTTTAAATAAACAAAAAACGACCATCATAAGATGATAATCGCTTTTGTCTTTTTTAATCAAGATCACTTTCGCGAGTCAACTGTCTACGGTGAGTAAGTTCCGAAAAATATTTTTTCTTTTCTTTATCACTCATCTTCAACATTGCCACACCATCCATATCCAAAGAGATATGAAATTCGTTCTTTCTAATCCAAAGAAAATTCCACCAAACTCTGATTTTTGAACAAAATCTAATTTGATACAGGAATCTCAAAGGATGAAAAATATAATACTTAACATCATGAATAATGAAAAATACACGAATTCTTTTGATAAACTTTTTCATAAGAACCTCCTTTTTGTTCTGTAAACAATATTACTATATATAGATTTAAAAGCAATTATTTGTTAGAATCAGAAGATGAACAACTACGTAAAGAATTTTGTGAGAATAGCTCACTGTTAAAATATTACGATGGAATTAAACAAAAAAAATATGATAAATCAAAAACAAAGTGAAAATTCAAACATGACAAGCAAATTTTTAAAACCTTACAATCCACAGGAAACTGAATCTAGAATATACAAAATGTGGGAAGAATCTGGTTATTTTAATCCTGACAATTTACCAGAAAGACATAAAGAAAAATATACAATAATAATGCCACCACCAAATGTTACTGGTATTCTCCATATGGGACACGCTCTTATGATAACACTTGAAGATGTAATGATCCGTTATCAGAGAATGCGTGGTAAAAAAACTCTTTGGCTACCAGGAACAGATCATGCTGCCATAGCCACCCAATCAAAAGTTGAAAAAATAATTAAGAAAGAAGAAGACAAATCTAGATATGATCTAGGACGTGAAGAACTTCTCAGAAGAATAGATATTTTTGCAAAACAAAGTCATGATACTATCATTTCCCAAGTAAAAACTTTTGGTGCTTCTTGTGATTGGTCTCGTGAAGTTTTTACTCTTGATGAAAAAAGGAACCTTGCTGTTCGTACAGTTTTCAAAAAAATGTACGATGATGGACTCATCTATAGAGGTTACAGAATCGTTAACTGGGATCCAAAAGGTCAAACTACAATATCTGATGATGAAATAGTTTATGAAGAAAGAGACGCAAAATTTTATACTTTTAAATATTCAAAAGACTTCCCTATTTCAATATCTACGACTAGACCAGAAACAAAAGTTGGAGACACTGCAGTAGCTGTTCACCCAGAAGATGAGAGATATCAGCAATACATAGGAAAAGAATACAACGCAGTATTTTGCGGTGTTCCTATTCATATAAAAATTATTGCAGACAAAGAAGTAGACAAAGAGTTTGGTACAGGAGCTCTCGGTGTTACTCCAGCTCATAGTGCTATAGACTGGGAAATGGGTCAAAAAAATAACTTACCTGTAATACCAGTTATAGATGAAAAAGCTAGGATGATAGTTGGTAATGAGAGAATACTTGGTAAAAAAACAACAGAAGCAAGAGAAGTTATTGTCGAATGGCTAAGAACAGAAGGACTTCTAGAAAAAGAAGAATCTGTAAAACAAAATGTATCGACAGCAGAAAGAACGGGTGGTATCGTTGAACCATTACCAAAACTCCAATGGTTCGTTGCTGTAAATAAACCTTTTAAAATTGAACACTCAGAAATAGAAGGTATTAAAAGTGGTCAAGAAACAACTCTCAAAGAAATAATGAGAAATGCAGTAGAGA
>JBAYAG010000070.1:0-2919 GCA_041669885.1 Minisyncoccota bacterium
TCATACCATTTTGAACGATTTGTCTCCAATATGGCAATAAGACAAAAAATCGAATTACTCATAACAATTAATCCCCTTTCTAAATACAATACTAAAACTACTTAAAATAAAAGTCAAACAATACAGGCGCGACCCGAAGGGTCGCGCCTGTATTTAATTCTTTTTCTTTAAACTATAACTTAAGATCCGCCATAGCTTCATCAACTGTCTTTGAAGCCTTCATTTCTGGTGCAGCAGCCATTCTTGGTTCTGCTCCTTCTGGTTCGTTAATCTTCAAATTTACTCATGAGTTGTTTTTCATTCCAACTACTCTAAGAAGAGTTCTGATGGCTTTCGCTGTATTACCTGATCTTCCTATAACTTTGCCCATATCGACATTGTCTACAGTAAGAGTAAGCAATACACCCATTTCGTCAACAGTTCTAACAATTTTTACTTTGTCAGGAACATCAACTAGTGCTTTAACAACGAGTTCCAAAAATTTTGTATCGTTTTCTTGCATTGTTTTTATCTATCCCGCTAAATCTTTTCTTATTTAACTAGGGATTTCTTAATTCTGATTATTGCAGTAATTCGACCGGTAACTTATAAAAATACTGCCTATTTAAATTCTATCACAACAAAAAAAAGTGAGCAAATTAAATTATATAAAATAATATGTTAAATACTGGATTCTCTTTTTCAAGGGAATGACAATACAAAAAAATATCCACAGTTAGTGGATATTTTTTGTTTGTATTTTATACTGCGAGAGTTTCTGTTGTTGGTTCAGGAGTTACGGCTTCTACTGGAGCTTCTACTACTGGTGCTGGCTTAGGAGCTTTCTTAGCCTCCTCATCAGCCTTTGCTTTTGCGGTAGCTTCATTTGCTTTAATTATTTTATTCTTTGGAAGTACATTTATTTTCTTTCCTGTAAGGACTTTTTGATCTATAAGGAAATTGTGAACTGTTTCAGAAAGTTTTGCACCCTTCGAAATCCAATATTTAACCTTTTCACCATCTACATGATTATTACCCTTGCCTTTTCTTGCATCATAAGAACCAAGAACCTCAACGGATTTACCGCTTTTAGGACCAAATTTTGAATCCGTAAGAACTATACGGAAAGTTGGCTCATGTACTCTACCTACTCTTTGTAATCTGATTATTAACATATATGACGGTTATACTACCAAAAATAATATTAAAGTCAACAGACAAAGGGCTTCTATTTATAATAATAGAGTTAAAACACAAGAAACTATACAAATCAACTTTTTTCTGCTATAGTAAGCAACTAATGAAAAATGAAAAGAATCACAAACTAGAAAACAGAAAAAATAAAATTTTAAAGGGTACTATAAAATCTATTAGAGGCAATACCGCATGTTTTATATCTGATGAAGAATGCATTGAAGCTGAAATATCAACAAGACAACTCAATACAGCTATGTCTGGAGATAAAGTTGAAGCTATCATTTCAAGTAATCCTAAAAAAGCTAAGTATGAAAATAAGGTATTAAAAGTTACTTCAAGACAAAAAAAATCTTTTGTTGGAACAATAAAAATATCTGGTAATGACACAGAAATACTTCCAGACGATAGAAAGATAAAAGTTATAATAAAGATATTAGGAGAAAGACCACAAAATATAAAAAATAATGGAAAAGTTCTAGCAAAGATAACAAAGTGGAAAGTTCCACCAGAAGTTTCCGAAGGTGAAATAATAAAATATTTAGGTGAAAAAGGAGACAATTCTACTGAAATGCATTCTATTGCTATAGATAAAGGTTTTGATATTGATTTTCCAGAAAAAGTTGTAGAAGAATCAAAAAATGTTTTTAATAAAAATAAACAAATACCAAAAGAAGAATTTTCAAAAAGAAAAGATATTAGAGATACACTCACTTTTACAATAGACCCTAAAACAGCAAAGGATTTTGATGATGCAATATCTTTCAAAAAACTATCAAACGGTAACTTTGAGATGGGTGTACATATTGCTGACGTGTCACATTATGTAACAGAAAAAAGTGAATTAGATAAAGAAGCTTATAAAAGAGGTTGCTCAGTCTACTTACCAGATAGAACCATACCCATGCTTCCTTTTGAGCTTTCAGATAACCTTTGTAGTTTAAATGAAGGAGAAGAAAAACTTACTTTCTCTGCTGTTTTTGAGTTAGATAGTAAGGCAAAAATACATTCAAAATGGTTCGGTAAAACAATCATAAAATCTACAAAGAGATTCTCATATGAAAGTGCTCAAGAATTACTAAATGCAAAAAAGGGTCAATATTTTGAAGAACTTGATACACTAAATAAACTTTCAAAGATATTAAGAAAAGAAAAATGGCAAAAAGGAGCTATAGATTTTGAACAGGAAGAAATTGCTTTTGAACTTGATGAGAAAGGTAAACCGATCAAAATTTATAAAAAAGAGAGACTAGATACGCACAAACTTGTAGAAGAATATATGCTACTAGCAAACAAAGAGGTTGCAGAGTTTGTATATAAAACAGAAAAAAAGACAGGAAAACTATTTCCACTTCTATACAGGATTCATGATCTTCCAAATAAAGAAAAAATAGCTGAGCTTTCTATCTTTGTAAAAGCTCTCGGCCATGAACTCACAATAGGTAAAAATGGAAGTGTCACTGGTAAGGACATGCAAGCTCTTTTTGCTCAAGTGGAAGGAAAAGCAGAAGAAGCACTTGTAAAAACAGCAGCGATACGTTCAATGGCAAAAGCTATTTACTCTGTAAAAAATATTGGACACTTTGGACTTGCTTTTGAATACTACGCGCACTTCACATCACCCATCAGAAGATATCCCGACCTATTAGTTCATAGAATATTAGACAAAATACTTTCCCATGGAAAAGTTGAAGATAAAAATTATGCCTTTTATGAAAATGCATCTAAACATAGTACAGAACAAGA
>JBAYAG010000071.1:0-2892 GCA_041669885.1 Minisyncoccota bacterium
ATTACTATCTCCAACTAGACCACCAAAAGAATATGGAGAAACTCCAATGATTTTAATTAAACCAGTTGAGTATATGTTTTTTACTGTTCCTCCTGAAGAACCTATAGCTCCACCAACATATTTTTTTCCAGTAATATTAGCTCTGGAATAAGAATCTGATATATATGCATTATATGAACTAGAAACTAATCCTACTAGACCTCCAGCATAACCAGCATCAGGTGTATCTACTTGAAAAATATTACCCGTTGTATATACTCCAGAAATAGTTCCACTATTAAAATAACCAGTAATTCCACTAGTATAAATTTTCCCTGTAATATCTACATCTTCTAAACCAAAATTTTTAATTGTTGTAGTACTGTTAGAAATACTAGATCCTACATATCCAAATAAACTAGTATAATATGAATTTGGATAATTCATATATAATCCAGTGATTTTATGACCTTTTCCATCAAAAGATCCTCTAAATGGATAAGAAGAACTAATTGCTATAGGATAAAAACCATATGAATCACCATTATATGAATATGTAGAACAGTCTATATCATTTTCTAATGTATAATATGCAAATAAATCATTTTTTATATTCTGTAATTGATTACATGTAGTAATAGTATATGGATCTATTGAGGTTCCAGAACCAGATAATGTTTCAGCGTGATATGTATCAGTCCAATCATCAAATACATTCAAATATGGATATCCATCATTTATAATTCCTTCTGGATCAATATCCCAAACTTTATTGAAGTTCCAAGTTTGAAAGGTAGAAGTTGATTTCATTTCAGAGGTGGTTTTCCCGGTACCACGTGTACTTGTAGTTGCCCCTGAAGTTTGTATATCCCAGTAAGAGCTTATGGCGGTTCCATAACTTGTTGAAGTTAAACCACCAATTCCACTAGTTCCAGAAAGAATACCTGTTGAATAAACATTTATCATTATTCCTATAGAACTACCAACTAACCCAGCAACATATGTTTTTCCACTAATATTGGCTCTAGAATAAGAATTGTTTATAGTAAAAGAATAATTAGTGTTAGAATTTCCGCCAATTAATCCACCGACATAACTTTCTGTGGCAGTAATTTTTCCTGTTGTATATGAATTAGAAATTGTTCCACTCTGCATTCTTCCTACAATACCACCGACAAGATAATAGCCTGTTATATCAACATTTTCTAATCCAATGTTTTTTATAGACATTGTAGTATATGGGTTTACATCACCAAATAAACCAACATTATAAGTACCAGGTCTATTTATATATAAACCTATGATTTTATGTCCCTTACCATCAAGAGATCCAGAGAAAGAATTGATAGGTATAAACCCCGCCCCACTATTCCAAGTAGAAGTAGCAACTCCAGAAAAATCTATATCATTAACCAAGATATAATTAGCGGTTGTTGAGCTAGTCATCTCTTGTAATTGTGTGCCGTTTGATATTTGATATGGATCACTTAAAGTTCCAGAACCTAATCCAGAAAAAGCAAAAGTTTTATCAAAAGAAAATAAACTAAACAGTAAAAAAAATAATGCAAAGATTTTTTTCATATAGTTGAAATTATAACATATTTTATTATAATTTTTGTATTGATTTTGTTTATAAATTGTTATGTTTTAGATTTTTCCTTCAATTAAATCGTTTTCAAATTGTTGTATTCCTTTTAAGTCTTGTGAATAATTATTTGTATTAGGAAAATCTAAATTCATTATTTTTTTGTAAACAATTTCTATTATTTTTTTAAGTTTGTCAGTTTTTTCTTTGTCCAGTTTTAATTCCAGATCAATTATTTTACCATTTGATTTTTTGGGTTCTACGAATTCCAATACTCCCCTTTCCACTTCTTTTTTGTTGCCAAATTCTCTCGAATTTTCAACGAGAATCTTATAGAATAACAATTGTTTTTCATATTCATAGAGTTTAGTTTTCTCATAATCGTCTTTACCAGACCATTCTTCAACGGGTTTACCAGTTTTATAATCGTGAACTTCAATAATATTTCTATCTGTATTTATTATTTTGTCTATTTTTCCAGACAGTTGAGCTTCTCCGACAACAACCCCTTGATCTTTAAAATTAAATTCAGAAATATCTTCTTTATTAAAAGAATCTTTTTTGTTTTTCCAAAAAATAGTTAGAGCTTCTACTCCTCTTTCATTGTATTCGTTGAAATCTTTTTGTGATAACCTTTCTCTTCTTAGAAAATTAGTAAACCAATTTAATATTTCTTCTAAAGTTGGTTTGTTACCTTTTTTAATTTCTAATGTTATTTTTTCTAGAGTTGAATGAATCGCTGAACCATATGATCCAGAAACTGTTTTTGCCTGAGGAAATCTGAGTAAGTTTTGTTCTAAAAAGAATTGAGGGCCACCTTTCTTGATGTTTAAAAAATTATTCAAATGTGTAACTGGCATTTTATAATCATCAAGGAGTGTTTTTAATAAATCTTTTTCGGGGCCAATAAAAGGTGGAGTATGATAATTTAACCACGATGCAGTCAAAACCTCGTGTGTTTCTGGTGTTGTTTCGTATGGATCAAAATCAGTATTAAAATATATATTTTTTAATACTTCATTTTTTAATATTTTTTCCTCATCATCTTGAGTTATCAAAAATCTTAATTTTTGTGAATCTTTACCATCTTCTTTTGTTTTGTATGAAGTTATGTAAAGAAATCTCTTTGCACGCGTAAGTGCAACGTAAAATAATCTGAGTTGGTCATCCTCAGTATCTCCAGCTGGTTCTACGGGTAGATTTATTGGTAAAGATATTTTTGATGGTATTTTTTTATTTGCCCAGATATCATCCTGACAAGATAATACAAATACTGTTTCAAACTCTAAACCTTTTGCTTTATGAGCCGTTAGTAGGTTTACTGCACC
>JBAYAG010000072.1:0-2883 GCA_041669885.1 Minisyncoccota bacterium
TCAAATTCACCTCTGTATTTTGTACCAGCAACAAGAAGTCCCATATCAAGAGATACTAATTCTTTATCTTTTAAAGATTCTGGGACATCTCCGTTTGCTATTCTTATTGCGAGGCCCTCAACTATTGCGGTTTTACCAACACCAGCTTCTCCTATAAGAATAGGATTATTTTTTGTTCTTCTAGAAAGAATTTGAATAATTCTTGAGATTTCATTATCTCTACCGATAACTGGATCAAGCTTATTTTCCCTTACAAGTTTTGTAAGATTTCTAGTGTATTTTAATAAAGACCTATATTTTTTAGGTTGATTAATATCGCTTCCTTTTAAATTTTTTAGATCAGATAAAATACTTACTACTTTTATTTTATCTATTTTAAATTTTTGTAAGATATCTCGCGCTGTGCATGGAGTATCAAGAACTGCTAAGAATAAATGTTCTGTTGAAATAAAATCATCTTTTAAGTCTTGTGCTTCTTTTCCAGAAAGTTCAAGTATCTGTGCTAAATCTGGAGTTAAATATATTTGGTTTAATGGAGAAATTGTAGTAGAAGAAGTGGATGATTCTATTGCTTCAAGTATTGAATCAGTAAAAAGTATTATATCTATTTCCAATCTATCAAGTACAGAAGAAACAATATTCTCTTCTTGTAAGACAAGGGCTGCGAGAAGATGTAAAGGATTAACATGATTTTGTCCACGTTCAATAGCGAGCTCATGTGCTCTTCTTATTGCTTCTTTTGCTTTTGTTGTAAAATTATTAAATGGTGGCATGGTTTAATTATATTATTTGATAATAAAGGTAAAATTCAAATCTACTGCTAGATTCTAACAGAAAAGTTTAATTTGAAAAGAGTTTCAATTATTAATTTTTCTTCTGACTTTCAGTAAAATCTAACAATGCTTTTTCTATATAATTTGAAGGCGCAAAAAGATCTGTTCTGAAATCATTTAAATACGTAGTTTTTATTCCAACAAGTTCACCAGAAAGATTAAGCAATAAACCACCAGAAATTAAGTCTTTTGAAAGAATAGTTGTTTCGATAGAAGTTATCACGGTATTTACTGTACTGGAAGCATTTTTTTGATCTTTTACTTCTTTTGTATTTATAGCTGAAATTATTCCTGTACCTATCATATTCTTTGACTCACCCCCTATATATACAACACTTTGACCAAGTTTTAGATTACCATTTGATATTAAAGAAACTTTTGGTAATGTTATTGGATTTTTTAAATCTTCTTTAATTTTTAAAATTGCAACTTCTTCACCAGGAACCGCCCTTAAAATAGTTAGTTCTCTATTTTTACCATCTTCTGTTTTTATAAAATATTTTCCATTATTAGAAATTGAAGTATTATTGTCTGTAGCTATTATATTATTATCTAAAAATACAACTCCAACACCAATAAACTTCATAGACTCTTTATTGTAAGAATAATCGTCTTCTGTTGTATAAATTCTAACAATACTTTTTGAATTTTTCTCTATAGCATTAGTAACTTGATCATCTACATTTACTACGATTGTTTCTTTTACGATAGTTTGTGTTTCTTTGGTCGGTGTAGAAGGTACAACTTTTTCTATGGTTCTTTCTACAACCCTATTTATAGTTTGAGTCACACCAACTGGAGCTTGATTCATAAGAGCAACGGTAACAATACCAGTAGCTATAGAAGTTACAAAACTCACTAAAAGTGTAAGCAAAACTATCTGTTGTTTACTAAGATTTTCCATATATTTTAATTATAAAACACTTTAATCTAAAAAACAAATTATAATATGGGGCCTTAAACAGTTAGGATTTTTTTTAAAAAACATTTTCTATGCTCAGAACAAATGCCATTTTTTCTAATACTTTCACAATGCTTTTTTGTTCCATACCCCTTATGTATCTCAAAACCATATTTAGGATATTTTTTTGCTAATTTACACATCAATCTATCTCTCAAAACTTTTGCAACAACAGAGGCACATGAAATAACTTTTATCTTATCATCCCCTTTTATTATTGTTTTTTGCTTTTTATATTCTTCTGGAGCATAAAGCCCACCATCTAGAAAAACACTACACTTATCTCTATTTTTATTTATTTTATTAAGTGAATTTTTTAAAGCTTTTTTTATAGCAGAGCTGATACCGATTTTGTCTATTTCTTTTGCACTAACATATGATACAGCAAACTCTACTTCTCCACTTTTTTCCAATTCCAGTATCTTTATTAAAAAATATTCTCTTTTTTCTGGTGTTAGTTTTTTTGAATCTCTTATACCCAAAAGCTTTTTAAACTTAAAATCTTTCTTTACACAAAAAGCACCGACGGCAACAGGTCCAGCAAGAGGTCCCCTACCTACTTCATCTATACCTATAATATATTTAATATTTTTTATATCTTTTTTGACTATTTTTTGCATCTATTTTTCAATCTTAATCAGACTTTTATTTATCTCAAATTAAAGTATTATTATAGTATCATTATGTCCAAATTTATTCATCTACACGTTCATAGCCATTACTCTCTACTTAATGCTCTTCCACAAATAAAAGATCTTATTAAAGCAGTTAAGGAAAAAGGAATGACTTCTGTAGCACTTACAGATGCTGGTAATATGTATGGAATAATAGAGTTCTATCAAGTCTGCAAAAAAAATGAAATCAAACCAATTCTCGGAGTTGATTTTTATGTTGCAGCAAGAACAAGACACGACAAACAAGGAGGACTTGATAACAGAAGAACAAGACTTGTCTTATTGGCTAAAAACGAAACTGGTTACAAAAATTTAATTAAAGAAGTTACAGATTCTTATTTTGAAGGTTTTTACTATAAACCAAGAATCGATCATGAACTCATAGAAAAATATTCTGAAGGTTTATTTTGTATAA
>JBAYAG010000073.1:0-2842 GCA_041669885.1 Minisyncoccota bacterium
GATCTTATAAAAGAAAATAAAAAGAAGGTTTTTAATAATAATTTATGGTTGGGTTTAGAAAATTTGGAAGTAGGTGATTTACAAAGAAAGTTGTTGGAGCTCGGGTTCTTTAGTGGGGAAGTGACAAACTTTTTTGGTCCTATTACAGAAAAAGCAATTATTGATTTTCAAAAAAATACTTAAATATAAAGCCAGCTTTTGGTTTTGTTGGGCCAATAACAAGAGGTATTTTAAATAGTTTATAGTTTGATATTGACTTTTTGTCTTTTATATTTTACCCTAAAGTTAGGTTTTTTGTTCTGGAAAGGAAAAAAAAGATGAGAGAAAAAAAGACACATAAACCACGTGATGAGCCGTTTTTGGTTTTGTGGTAGTTGTCTTCCTTAGGCATTGCTCGTTTTGTCTGTAAAAGTCTCAATAAACTGTTCTTGTCATCTGAATTCATATTCGGATAGAGAACTTTTCCAATCAAATACCAAGAAGAGTTTGTTAGAGATCAAAAACGAGTAAAAACAGGGACGCTTACGAGCGATCCTGTTTTTTTGTTGCAAGGGCGAAGCTTGCTTCGCCCTTTTTTATTATAAAAAAGTAAAAAAGCCCTTATCTTGACTATATGAAATTAAACACAGGATATCAATTATCCTCTTGACTTTTTATTTTTTTGTGCTAGTATCTGATTAGATTCTCATACGAGGTCTTTGCGGGAATTTCTTCACGCAAAAATGCATGTCTAAAAGAGAAAAGGAGGAATCCATGAAAAAGGGATTTCTGAAGTTCGTTGTGGTAGCAATGGTTTTGTTTTTCGTCGGTTTAAAGCCGATGAACGCAGTATCCGGTGTGGATACCAACGTATGTGTATTCACAAACTATGATTACAATCATGTTTGGAACAGCACAAACTGTATCGCCGTGACGGTTACCTACCCGAAGTCATGGCCGACGTGGTATTTGATCACGTCGACAAATCTTTCTTCGGGCAGTAACGGCTGGAATTACGCTGATAACAGTCTCGTTTTCGGTGTTACCAATTCGCCTGCGGGTGCTTTACCCAAGTGGAAGACGCACTTTGTTAAAAAGGATATGGTCAGTAGTCGTTTTTTTGGAGTTTCCACAAACTCTGTCTACGGACCGTGATCTTTTTACCCCCCCTGTTTGATTCATTGAGTGATAAGACAGGGGATACTTATCAAAAAAACTTATTTTTATTAACTCTTTAAAAATAAGATTATAAAAAAAGAGTGTTTATTAATAATAAAAAATAATTATGAAAAAAATATCATTAGTAATTGTTGCAATTTTGACTGCTGGTATATTTATACCATCAGTATCTTTTTCTGCTCCAGAACCAGAATTAAGTTGTTCTGCAAATGGAGACGGAACGACTTACATAGGCTCTACGGGAGAGGTACAAGCGACTTGGACAGCAAGTTTTATAGGAGATTTATCTGGATATGATATTGTTTGGACAGACAATGCTCATCTAGGTACAACATACCCAAGTTCAAATACAATGACAAATACTTATACTTCTTCTGAACTAGGAGAACAAAGTGTTGCTGTTGAAATAGGGAATGGAGTAAACAGTTATACAGCAATTTGTTCTACTAATGTTGCTGTTAGAACTTTGGAATCAATAACACCAGCAAATTTTACTTGTTCACCAAGTTCTACTACCACTTATGTCGGTAGCACAGGACAACAAGAAGTTTCTTGGACAACAAATTTTGATAGTCTAGATTTAGCAAATCCATCATCATACGAATTTGTTTGGACAGATAATGCTCATTTGGGCACAACATATCCTGGTCCTTCAATTACAAATTCATATGGTATTTCTGAATTAGGAAACCAAACAGTTACTGTACAAATAGGAGATGGTGTTAATACTTTAACCGCTACTTGTGATACTTTAGTAAAAGCTAGAACATTATCATCTTTATCTGTACCTTTCTCATGTAGTGCAAATCCTTCTACTATATATGTTGGTTCGTCTACAAAAAATGTTGCTTGGACAACAAATTTTGATTTATTAGATTTGGCAAACCCAGATTCTTATGAATTTGTTTGGACAGACAATGCTTATTTAGCTACACAATATGGAGATGTAAAAACAATAACTAATTCATACGATAATACAAAACTTGGAACTCAAACAGTTAAGGTAGAAATAGGAAATGGGGAAGAAGTATTGTCTGCAAATTGTCCAGTAAATGTTGTTCAAGAAAAGACAACTTCTTATGTAACCCCAGGAGATTTTATCTGTTGGGCAGAACCAGCTTCTGTTACAGTTGATTCAACAACTCTAGCTGATGTTATTTGGAAAACAAATTTCGGTACACTTGGTTTGACTGATGGTAATTATGAATTTATTTGGACAGATAATGCTCATCTAGGTACAACATATCCAGATATTGATTCTATTACAAATAAATATAATTTTTCTGAATTAGGAAATCAAACAGTTACAGTTAATGTAGGGAATGGTGGTGATGTTGAATTATCAGCAACATGTAATGTTAGTGTTCAAGAAAAGAAAATTACTATTAATGAAGATGATGGTGGTAATAGAGGTGGATCTTCTTCTGGCGGTGGTTCAACTAGAAATACTTGTACATTAGTAGGTAACATAGATAACGACACTGCTTGTGATGCAGATATATTAGATTTTAACCTATTAGCCCTTAATTGGGGTAGTACAGTTTCTGGTAATAGAGCTGACTTAAACAATGACGGAATAGTTGATATATTAGATTTTAATATTTTAGCTTTAAATTGGACTGGAACATTATAAAGATAAAGATTCTTAAATAATTAATAATTAATAAAAATAAAAAGATGAAAA
>JBAYAG010000074.1:0-2805 GCA_041669885.1 Minisyncoccota bacterium
CGCATAGTGGTCTAGTGCGCTCGCTTGGAAAGCGAGTAAGGTGAAAGCCTTCGCGAGTTCAAATCTCGCCGTCTCCGCAATTAAAAATCCACTGGAAACAGTGTGATTTTTTTATGCGGAGACGAGCAAGTAAACTGCTTTGCTTGCGTGCGAGATTCGAAAGATTTTTCCATACGAGCTTTGCGAGGAGGAAAAATACCTGGCTATGTAATAGTCAAATCTCGCCGTCTCCGCAATTATAACAATTAGAACATTACAACGTTTACAACTCTTTATCTCTCAACAACACTTTTACTCTCTCCTCTACCGGAGGATGTGTATCAAAAAGTGAAGATATTATTTTAACTCCACCAAATTGTTTCTTTACTGGATTTGAAATATATAAGTGAGCAATAGCATTATTTTGTTTTTGCATTGGAATATTTGCCCCTGAAATTTTCTGAAGTGCAGAAGCCAAACCTTCTGGATATCTCGTAAGAAGGGCGCCTGAAGCATCAGCAAGAAATTCTCTTTTTCTTGAAACGGCAAGCTGAATAAGTTTTGCAAAAAGAGGTGATAAAATAACAAAAATTATTCCAATAATTGCAAAAATATCTCCTTTTTTATTATCACCACTCCTTCCCCTCCCCATACCGCCACGCATAAACATATTTGCTAAAATAGAAACAAACCCGACAAGTACTACAATAACAGTCGAAAGTAAAATATCTCTGTTTCCTATATGAGAAAGCTCATGTGCTATCACACCTTCAAGCTCAGTCTTATTTAAAATTTTTAGCAAACCTTCTGTAACCGCCACGACTGCATGTTTTTTATCTCTACCTGTAGCAAAAGCATTTGGTGACGCATCGGGAATAATATAAACTTTTGGCATTGGCAAGCCTGCGGTAATAGATAAGTTTTCTACTATATGATAAAGGTCAGTATATGTGTCATGTTCTGCTGGAATAGCTCCAGAAATAGAAAGCACTATTTTATCTGAATACCAATAACTAAAAACATTCATCAAAATACTAAAAATAACTGCAAAATATAAAATTCCAGGATTGTTATAATAATAACTAATAAAATACCCGAGACTTATAATCACCACCAAAAACATGATCATTAAAAACCATGTTTTTCTTATATTACTATTTTGTTGTGTGTATACTGTTGCCATATATAGTAATTATATAACAAAATACCCGCATCCAGCGGGTATTGTTTTTAGAACTTCACCTCTACTGGTTTCTTTGCCACTTGTTCATTTTCATCAAGAGTAAAGAGTTCCATTTTTACAAAGTGAAATATTTTAGCAATCAGATTACTTGGGAAAGAATCTACAGCAATATTTAAATCTCTTACGTTACCATTATAGAATCTTCTTGAGGCTTGGATTTTATTTTCTGTGTCTGAAAGTTCTGTCTGTAAAGCTAGAAAGTTCGCATTAGCTTTAAGTTCTGGGTAAGCTTCAGCCACCGCAAAAACTGATTTTAGAGCACTTGCAAGCATATTTTCTGTCTTACTTTTATCTACAATATTTTGTGCACCCATAGCAGAAGCTCTAGCTTTTGTAACATTTTCAAAAGCTTCACTTTCGTGTATCGCATATCCTTTTACTGTATTTACAAGGTTTGGAATAAGATCATATCTTCTTTTAAGTTGTATATCTATGTCAGACCAAGCTTCTTTTGCTCTATTTATGAGAGTAATAAACTTATTATAAGAAAAAACAGCCCATATTACTAAAACCAACAATATAGCTAACAATATATATCCTGTTGTCATTTTTTTATTAAATTATTTTATATTAAACAAACAATAAGAGTAAAAACTCTTATATTTCATTGTAACATAAAAACTACTTTTTTTAAACAAGAATTACTTTAATAATTTAAAGGGGACAAGAATTATTCATAAAACCAGTAACATCCAAAATACTTACAGATGAATTTTCTCATTCTTCTTCATTATGCCTACAAGACTCCAAATTATCAACTATAATAAAATATATATACTATTAAAAGTAAAGCTAATAATTATCTAGCTACAACAATCAATTGTGATACTTATATTCTATAATAAGTAGAGCATTTACTTACCTAACTAGACACAATAAAGTTTGCTTTTTTTATTTTCTTTGCTATGATATTTAATAAATGACAGCTTTAATTGGAGCATTACCATATATACAAATTATTTTAGCAGTACTTATTGTCGCTGCTATTTTGATGCAAAGAACCGAATCAGGAGTTGGTGGTTCTTTTGGTGGAGGAGATAGTTGGAATTCTGCATACCGTACAAGAAGAGGTTTTGAAAAATTCTTATTTAACACAACAATAGTTTTAAGTATACTTTTTGCCTTAGCATCTTTGATTGTGTTAATCACAAGATAATAAACATTAATTAAATTACTTTTTGTAAGGATATTAATATAATCCCCTATTTTTAAAGTCTTGTGAATTCTATATAGAAAAATTACGATTAAATCAATTTAGTATATATTGTGTTTCTAAAATTTAATGTATTTAAATAATTTTGATAGTAAACGGCCTTAATAACCCAATCTATCTTTAAATGGAATGAAAAAAAAAATCAAACAAATTCTCAATGTAAAGTGGAAAATATTATTTTTTGAAAAACTCTCAAAAAATATTTCAAAATTTAGTTTATCTGAAAAAATCTTTTTTTATATTATATGTTCAATATTAATAGTATCCGGACTAACTTTGTTAAAAAAAGCGAATGAATCTTTAATGGTAGATGTTCCAATGAACGGTGGTTATTTAAAAGAAGGTATCGTTGGCTCTCCAAGATTTGTAA
>JBAYAG010000075.1:0-2795 GCA_041669885.1 Minisyncoccota bacterium
TCAATATGATATTCTTGCTTAATAAGGGGTTTTATTTGTAATAAATAAAATATCCATTTCCCATTTTCATGATTTGCTGCAAATTCTATTTCTATTGGTGCACCCATAGCTTGTGAAAATATTTTTAACAATATTTTTAAGATGTTTGATAATGGGAAATCGTCATATTGTATTATCTTTTCGAAGTTGACAACTCTTGGTCCTTTGTCGTTAAAATCAAAACTCATTCTATCATTCATATAGTCAAAAACAGTAGCACATTTTTGAAGTGTTTGATCTTTTTCCGCATCTTCTAAGTTACAAGTAATAATGGCTGCATCTTCTCCATCCCTTACTAAGTCATAGTCTTTGTTAATTAAATCAATTGCATACAAGTATTTTTGAGAATCTCTTATTTCCTCTGACATATTGTTCATTTTAACTTTGGGATAACTTGGACAAAATCTATAAGTTTTTTCTCCACCTACTACGTAAGAACCCAATCCCATTGCTATAACTGAGAAACCATCTTCTGGTTTTATATAGGAAAAAGGATAAAAATTATAAGATTGAGCAACTCCACTTAAGATGGGGTAAAATCTCCCATTGTGCTCAGTACCTACAACTTCTTGTATTACAACTCCCATTTTTTCTTCTTCAATAAGGCTATCTATGGCGTGAAAATAAGCTTTTGAACTATCTGTAAATATAGAAGACCACACAAGTTTAATAGCTGTTTCTAATTCTTTATATCTAACTTCATCATCTTTGTCATTATTGGGTATAAGATATGTTGCATATACACCGGCGAAAGGTTGATTCATGGAATCTTCGAATAATCCTGAAGAACGAATAGCAAGGGGTTTTTTAATGACTGATAAGAATTTGTAAAGTTTATCTTTCATTTTTTTACTGATTTCTCCTTTTACAAATTCGTGCTTAATCCTTTCGTAAGAAATATTCTTGTATATAATTTCATCCAGATTATTGTTTTCGACAAAACTATCAAATTCATCTGTACCTATTATTGAAGTCTGAGGAATTTTTATTTTTTGATGAGGTATTAAAGAATGTAAAGAGGTGTTTTCCAAAAAATTACACAAAAATGTCATTCCTCTTCCTTTTCCTCCTGAAGATCCGCGACCAATTCTTGTGATATATCTATTGGAATCAACTAGTTTTTTACTAAAGTTTACAATATTTCCCCTAATGTCTTGTAGTTCACTTATGTTGATTCCCTTAATAAGGAATTTTACTAATTCATCTTTATTTTTAAAATCATCGTAAGCATATCTTTTGAAATGAGATGCCAGATTAATTTTACCTCTAGCCATTAACCATCTAGAAAAATGATTTCTTTTTGTGTGATATATTAATGACTCTTCGGGTATGGTGAGAACTTTTTGCATAAATTCATCAATGGAGCTGGCTCTATCTACTTCTTTTTCTCCATTACTATCTCTAAATATAAAATCCCCAAACCATAATTCTTTCTTAATAAAACTTTTAATATCTAGTGAAAGAGTAGCCGAATTTTTATTAATAAAAGCAGCATCTAATTTTTGAGCTTTTATTCTATTGCATTCATCATGGCTCTGTAATAAACATGGGATTTTGAGATCTTTTGAATGTACATATTTTATAAGTTCTATGCCTGCATCCTCGTTCTCTTCGCCGTTCATATCGTATTTTACATCGGATATTACTCCAATAATATTTTTGTAGTATTTATCTACATAAGCTTGAGCATCTTCATAATTACTGACTAAAATAACTTTAGGTCTAACTCTTATTTTCATAACAACTCCCATTTCTCTATCGTCAGATTCTGATTCTATGAGTTTTTGAGTTTGAGTAACAACTTCAGAAAATAGTAGGGGTAAATATTTAGAATAATATTTAACAGAGTTTTCAACCAGTAGTATAACACTTATATTACCTAGTTTTACATCTGGATTTATATTTTTTTTGTCTTCTATATATTTTGACATGGCTAAAAAAATACTTGTTGAACCATTCCATACAAATATTCTTTCGAAAGATTTTTTGATTTCACTTTCCATAGACAAAAAATAGGCTAAGTCAGAATTATTGTTGACCAGCATCAGTTGTGTTGTTCTTGGACTTAGTTTTTTTAATTCTTTTCCTACTTTAATTGGAGCTACTTTATCTAAACCTGCCATGATTATGATTAAATCTATGTGGCGTTTGCCTAAAATTTCTTTAGCTTCGTCTAAACTTGCCACAGAAGTAAACCTAGGTGCTGTATATAAATTGACTTGTAGATATTCGCCTAGTATTTTATTGGTAAATTGACCGTCTTGCTCTACTGTGTAAGCATCATAATATGTGGCTACAAAGAGTATTTCTTTTATTTTGAAGGGCATTAATTCTTGAAAAATGTCTCTATCGTTTTTCTTCCGTTTGTATAATTTGTGAATTTGTATATTTTCCATAATGCATAAATTTTATCTCAAATATATAAAAAAAAATCTAAATTTTATTATCTTTTTTGATTTCAAAAATTAATTATACTTTTGCGTATTACAATTTTTTTAAATAATACAATGAATAAATTACTTACTTTATTTAATCCTGACTGTGAAGCTGCTATTGCGAATGGTTCTCCCTACTATATGCCTAGTGCAAATATAGTCAAAATGGCAAAAGATTTAGCCGTATTACCATGTTGGATCTATGGACAAGATGCCGTTGTATTAGGGAAAGGAATGAGTGAATATGAATTGATAGAATCCAAAATGTTTATTTCTCAAATGAGTGAGCTGTTTAATGAAAATTTCTTATTTATTTCTAAA
>JBAYAG010000076.1:0-2787 GCA_041669885.1 Minisyncoccota bacterium
ATCAGGCTATAGGAACTCTCGGGAGACAGCTAGAGGACGGTGCAAAGACAGTTAGAATATATGGTGAAGAAATACCTGTAAAAGCTAAAATTATGAAAATAAGTGGATACTCTTCACATAAAGATTCTGATAATTTAGTTTCTTTTGTAGAGAAAGCGACAGAGACAAGTAATATTAAAAAAGTTTTTACTGTTATGGGAGAGCCAAAATCTTCTTTATTTCTTGTACAAAGACTTAGGGATGAGTTGGATGTAAAAGCGGAGTATCCGGAGTATGGGAGTTCGGTGGAATTGGTATAAAGTGAAAACTTTATAAAGTTATTAAAAAAACCGCATTACGCGGTTTTTTGTTAGATTGTTTTTTCTAGAATTTTTTTGAAAACTTCAGGATTGTCATTTGCTAATATAGAAAGTATTTTTCTGTCGATTTCTATGTTTTGTTTTTTCAAACTACCTATGAATTTGCTATAAGTTGTACCATTATCTCTCAAAGAAGCATTTATTCTTACATTCCATAGTCTTCTGAAATCTCCTTTTTTGTCTCTTCTGTGTGCGAAAGCGTTTGCTCCAGCATGCATTATCGCAGTATTTGCTTCTGCTTCCTTACTTCTTCTATTCAATCGATAACCTTTTGTCATCTTTAGAATATTTTTTCTTGTTTTATTTTTTGTTGTACCTCTTTTAACTCTTGTCATGGATTTTTAAGGAGTGAAATGACTATAAAAGCCATGACCCCGTGAAATATTATCTTGTAAATTTAAATTATCGACTTATAAATATCAGTTTTTAAAACATCTTTGGAAGGAATCTTGCTTTCACTTTATTACTAAAATGCATTTCCATTGATCTTTTTTTATTCTGTTTTTGACTACCGCTCTCTTTTGCATTGAAATGGTTTTGACCAGCCTTTCTTCCAATGATTTTACCATTCTTGGTTACCTTTAATCTTTTTGTAAATGATTTATTTGTTTTCATATTTTCTTTTTACTTTATGAACTTTATAACTTTAAACTTTTGACTTATTCACTCTCTCTATAACTGTAGTTAACCCTTTTGGACCTCTTTGTGGTGGTTCCGCTATTCTATATTCTTCAGTTACTAGTTTAAACATTCTTTCTAATCTTTCTTGTAAGAAATTATGATTTAAATATTTAGCTCTACCTGTAAGAAAAAGGTTTAATTTAACCCTGTGACCTTCTTTAAGCCACTCAGAAGCTTTCTTGGCTTTAAGTTCTAGATCGTGGTCATCTGTACCTATTTTAACCTGAATACTCTTTACTTCGATATTTTGTATCTTAGATTTTGAGTCTTTCAGTTTCTTTTTTTCAGTGTACTGAAATTTACCATAATCCATTATTTTTGCAACTGGCGGTATAGCATTTGGAGATATTTCTATCAAATCCAAACCCATTTCTTGTGCCTTTTTCAGAGCGTCACTTGTGGACATTACTCCTAAGTTTTGGCCATCATCTGTGATGACTCTAAGCTCAGAAACTCTTATTTGATGATTTATTCTTACTCTAATATTCAAAGTGTTTAAATAATGATTTATGAGTCTTATTTATAGCATATTTTCTTTTTTCTGGCAACAAAATATAGATGTTAATAAATAACACATAAAGCCAAGTAGAATACCACCTAAAACATCTGAAAACCAATGAACTGATAAAAAGATTCTACTTAAGGCGATTAATGGAAATATTAATGTAGTGCATATAATAAAAACATATCTTGAAAACTGATCTTTTATGTTTGGAGCTATTATTAAAAAAGAAGAAATTAAGAATATTGTTGATATAGTTGCATGTCCACTAGGGAAGCTGTAACCTGTTTCTGCCAGTAAGTCGCTAACAGGTCTTATTCTTTTTATGGTTAATTTTATTATTTCAGGAATGATTATCCCTAGACTAGTAATAATTGTAAAAAAATAAGAAGAAAGTTTTTTCTTTTTGGATATCAAAAAAAGAGAAAAAAATATAAAAATTAAGAGTGATTCATAAGTATTTCCAATCTTTGTGATGGAAATCATTATCTGGTCAATAAAAGGGGAATGTATAGTATTAGAAAAAACTTGTATTGTTCTATCAAGTAATAATAATGGTTCATAGTTTGTTATGACACTTAATATAATTAAGAGAAATAATCCTAGAAGAATTATTAAAAGTTTCTTTTTATTTTTTAGGGACATATAAATATTTTAACATAAAAAATTCCCCACGAAGCAAAGTGCTTTGTGGGGAAATATTCCACGCTGTTTTTATCTTTCATAAAACCAAGTTGGTGGAATCTCGCGATAATATCCGCGATCGTAGTATCTCGGATTTCTCCAGTAGATACCGTCAGAATAGACACTCCTTCTCTCAACGATTATCGTCCTTGTCGTTACAACAGGACGATAAACCCGTACTCTTTCATAGTAGCCGATTGGGGGACAAATGCACCCAGACAGGAACACTATTGAAAATAGAAGAGAAAAAAAGATTGCTAAAGATTTCATCTTTGACTCCTTACTAGAAAGAACACCATTAAACCTTCATTTTCTATTATAGCAAATTTAGTTTATTTTGTCAACCAAAAGAAAAACCCATTAATATAGGCTTTTCTTGTTAGTTGGTTAATATTTATTCTTATGACATTTACGTCTTATGGGACGTCTATGTGGAGGTGAGGGGCAAAACATTGAACTGCCTAAAAGACTATCTTTCTCGGTTTTGGCTTTACTATCAAAGCAATCAAAACCTTCAAAAAGCCCTTGGTCAGTCGTAGTTTTTTCTTGGCGGAGTATCAC
>JBAYAG010000077.1:0-2713 GCA_041669885.1 Minisyncoccota bacterium
CTTCTGTCGGTGGAGATATTACACAAGGTTTGCCTAGAGTTGAAGAAATATTTGAAAAGAGAAAGCCAAAGAATCCGGCGGTGGTTGCTACTGTAAACGGTGTTGTAACTTTTGTAAAAGATTTTGGTAAGGAAAAAATAATTACAGTTATTGCAGATATAGAAGATAAAGGAAAAGTTAAAAAATCTGGTGAAGTAGAATATACATTTAGCCCTAAGAGAGTATCTGTTGTAAAAGTTGGAGATAAAATCGTAAAAGGTCAGTTGCTTACAGATGGTTCTGCTGATGTTGATCAGATATTTGAATATGCAGGAAAAGATAAAGCAATGGATTACATCATTACTGAAGTCGGTAAACCTTATGAACTTCAAGGTGAGGCTGTTTCTAGAAAACACATTGAGATTATTGTAAAACAAATGTTTTCAAAGAAAGTCGTTGTAGATCCAGGAACTTCAGATTATTGTTCTGGTGATGTTATTGATGAACTTGATTTAGTTCTTGAAAACAAAGATATAAGAGAAAAGAACGGTAAAGAAATGGAAGCAAAACTTATGGTTATGGGTATTACAGAATCTTCACTTTCTAGAAGAAGCTTCCTTTCAGCTGCTTCATTCCAACACACAGTAAGAATACTTATAAATGCTGCTATTAAAGGCACAAAGGATAGTCTAACTGGTCTAAAAGAAAATGTTATTATTGGTAGAGTAATTCCTGCAGGTACTGGTTTTTCAGGAAGTAAGAAATTTAAGGTGATAAAAGATTTACAGCAAGAACTTGATGGGGATAGTTATTAAAAATTATGTTTTAGGTATCTGTCATTCCGGCGTAGGTCGGAATCCAGGTTTCTTTTCAAGATATTGAGTTCGTCTTTGCGAGGGTAATCCCGAAGCCCGTCCGAACGGATTCATCCGGGCGGGCAATCCAGAATTTTAAAAGACAGATTGCTTTGGGGATTATTCTTACAAATACTGATTTCTAAAATTTGTTTATTAATTTGGTTAATTAATTAAACTATGAATTCACAAAAAGGTTTCGTAATTCCTATAATAATCGCTATTGTTGCTATTTTTGCACTTGGTGGTGGATATTACTATGCTCAAAAAAATATTTTTTTTAAGAATAATGGAAAAGAAAATGTTATTGATGATAATAAGATAGCTTCTAGTACTGACCTGATTGGTGGTGACAAAGATATTCATGGTTGTATTGGATCAGCTGGTTATTCTTGGTGTGAATTAAAAAATAAATGTTTGAGAGTTTGGGAAGAAAAATGTGAAGTAATTTCAACTGCAACTACTACAGACGAGACTAAAGATTGGAAAACTTATAGAAATGAAGAATATGGATTTGAGTTTAAGTATCCAACAGATTTTAGTTTAAAAGATGAAGGTGAAACTGTACCTGAAGTAACAACTCATCATCAGTGGTGGATTAATTTTCGTAGTTTTAATGGAAGAAGTTTCATTGGATTATTTATTAATGAAAATACAATTTTAGATATAAATAAGAAAGGAGCTTCACCGTTTATTTTGGGAACAAAAAATGGTATTAAATATAATGCTGGCTTTGAAGACATTTCTGCGACCGCTTTTGAAATATCGTTAGGTGCTCATGTTTTTAGAATAAAATTTACTTCTTTTCAAGATAGTTTTGCTTCTCTTGAACCTGATACTTTTTATAATAATGAAATAGTTATCAATCAAATTCTTTCCACTTTTAAATTTACAGATAATCTATTAGATAAAACACAACCTTCTGTATCCTCAATTTTTCCATCTTCTGGTTCGATTGGTACAAGTATTGAATTGAAAGGATATAATCTTCTTAGTAATAGGGGTGATCAAAATCTAATGATTGAAAATTCAAGTGGAGAAAAAGCTTCTCTTGGTTTTGGAAATCCAACACATTTAAACACCTCAGAAAATTATGTAAGTATAAAATTTGTTGTACCTGAAAAAGTTTGTAAAAAAGTGGCGACAGATGCTGCACTACCTTGTGATAGTTGGATGACTATTGTCCCCGGAGAATATAAAATATATGTGGCTGGTCCATCTTATGAAACTTTTACGAGTAATAAAGTTAAGTTTGTAGTTATAGATCAGACAAAGGATTGGAAAACTTATAGAAATGAAGAACTTGAATTTGAAATAAAATATCCTAGTAATTATAAAATAACTAAAAAAGATAATGATACTTTAATAGTTGAAAAAGAAGAACCCGTGGAGATGAATATGGGGCTCGTTTCATTTTTATCGATATCTGTTATTAAAAAAGGAGTAGATTATATTAATTATAATTTAGATTTAGAAAAATATTTAAAAACAAGGTTTGGAGAATATTATATTTCAAATAATATTATTAATATTAATGATATTGAATGGTTTGAAGCAATAATAAATAATTCATACTATAATATTATTATAAAAAATAATCCTTTTTATACTTTTTATAATAATAAAATTTATGAAATAGGTGGTTATGAATATGATAAATTTTATTCTATCTTAAGAACATTTAAATTTACAAAATAAATATGAGTTCATCCGTAGAACAAATAAAAGAAAAATTAAGTATTGAGGAAGTCGTCGGTTCTTATATAAAGTTAGAAAGAGCCGGCAATAACTTCAAAGCAAGGTGTCCTTTTCATAATGAAAAAACGCCGTCTTTTTTCGTGTCTCCAGATCGTGGAAGCTACTATTGTTTTGGATGTGGA
>JBAYAG010000078.1:0-2685 GCA_041669885.1 Minisyncoccota bacterium
GTTTGTGAATTGCATAAAGATTTGATTCATCAGGATTTTTCGGTTCAGCAACACCTTTTGAATCTGTTGGAATACTCATAACAGCTTTTTTAATTTCTTCATCTGTAGCAAAAAGTGGAATAACATTTCCATAACTCTTACTCATTTTCCTTCCGTCTGTACCAGGAACAGTTTCAACATTTGCCAAAATAAAAGGTTCGGGAACTGTAAAAGTTTCTCCGTAAATTCTGTTAAACTTTTGTGCTGTGTCTCTCGCATATTCTACGTGTTGTTTTTGATCTTGACCGACAGGAACTATATCTGCATCCTGCATAAGGATATCTGAGGCCATAAGTATTGGATAATCAAAAAGACCGGCATTTACTTCTTCGTTTTTTGATTCCCTATCTTTAAAAGCATGAGCTCTCATAAGATATGGCACTGTAGTTATACAATTAAACATCCATGTCAATTCAGTGACTTGGGGAACATCCGACTGTTTAAAAAGTATAACTTTTTTAGGATCAAGACCAATAGCAAGATAGTCTAAAGCAACATCTATAATACCCTTATTGAGCTTTTCTTTATCTTGTACAGTAGTCATAGCATGGTAATCAGCAATAAAGATATAACAGTCATATTTATCCTGTAAATCTACAAATTGCTTCATAGCGCCAAAATAATTACCTATATGAACTCTTCCTGTTGGTTGAACACCTGACAAAAGTATTTTTTTAGATTCTTTATTCATAATTAGTAATTATAATATCAGAATTAGGAAGTTTTTGAAAGGTATAGTATGTCATTCCCGTGAAGACGGGAATCCAGGTTCTATATTAAATTAATCATGGATTCCTGCCTACGCAGGAATGACACAAAAGGGATTTTCGCTCCGCAAAAATCCCTTTTGTTAATTTTCTTAAATCTTGAATCATGAATCTTAAATCTTTTTATACTATATTCAACATTCTATATTCTCTCAATTCACCTCCTCAAACTCCACATAGATTTACAACCTCTCTAAAAACTAACAGATTTATTTGTTGAAACAAAAGTAAAATATTTTTTCTGGTTATTTAAAATCAAATCAGAATATGAACAAGCAACTGATTCTTTAATATCTATTTTTAATATTTTTAAGACATCTTTAAACTCAACAAGACCCTCCTCTTGGGTTATATCTTTTATTACAGTTTCTAATTCTAAAAAGTGACCTAAACCAAATACATTATCAAGATGAACTCTTGTATTTTTATATATCCAAAATTTTCTTATTTTTTCTACAACACACAGAATATTTTCTTCATTTAAAATTTTCTCTTTTTCTTCTTTATTTATTTTTTTTATACTATAATTTGATTCTTTTTTACCTGATATTTCATTTCTATGATAAGAAATCTTTTGTATTTCTTTATTATCAATTTCCCTTATTTTTTCTTTAAAAACTCCAACACCAAAATAATGATCTATTTGATGCATATCATATTTATAAGTAGCACCAATTCTTTTTAGGTTTTTTTCTATGACATCTAAACTCTGTATATTTATTTTTATTTCAAAATTTGTCATTTTTTATTATTTTTAATAAAATCTGTTCCTTGTGCAGCTCCTTCAAAAAGAATTATATTATATTTTTCTATAACACCTTTCAAGTATAACATGATTCTAGGGTTTTCAATTTTTAAAAATATATTTCCTTTTGGCATCCAATTTGGTTCAGTCTTTGAAATTAATAAATCAGAATTTTCAATATCTTTATTTGTTAAAATTCCACTATCCAAATCTTTTAAATATAATGGCCCAG
The DNA here is from genome assembly GCA_041669885.1 of Minisyncoccota bacterium. Classification (GTDB taxonomy): domain Bacteria; phylum Patescibacteriota; class Minisyncoccia; order Phycocordibacterales; family GWA1-40-21; genus Bog-1340. Next base: position 1,784 of record JBAYAG010000078.1, read on the forward strand.
AATAATAACCCAAAACATAAGAATGAGTAGTTTGAATTATTTGATCAATTTCATTTTCTGATATATTGGGAATTAATGGTCTAATAGCTACCATAGAAGGTATACCAGCTTCTGATACTTTTTTTAAAGTTTCTACTCTTTCTTTTACACTAGGAGCATTTGGTTCCCATAGATTACTTGATTTAAAACAAGGTATTGATATAGAAAAAGATAAAATATTATTATTCAATTGCATTGAATCTGATATTTCTTTAATTGTTTTAATAATATCATCACTTAATTTTAATTTTGTAATTATAGATATATCTTTACCTAAAACAGAAACGTCTTTTAAGATTTTTATTGCTTCTTTTTCATCCTGAAAAAATTCAGTATCACAACCTAACATTATTGTATGAATATTTTCTGGAAGTTTTTTTAATAATTCTAATTGATTAGATGATAAATAAAAATTTTGTCTATCTTCTTCTTTATTTAAATCTTCAACAAAACAATATTTACAACCAAGAGGACAAAATATCTTAGAATATACCAACACTCTATCAGATTCTATAATTAAATTATTTTTTTCAAAAATATCTAAATTTATGTTTTCCATCTATTTTTTATTCTACTTCACCCCTTCAAACTCCACATAGAACTGTGAACCTTTTCCTTCTCCTTCAGACTCGGCCCAGACACGGCCTTTGTGTGCTTCCATCATTTTCTTTGCAACATAAAGTCCAAGTCCTGTACCTAAAATATTTGTTTTAAATGCATCTTTTGCTCTACTAAACTTTTCAAACAAATGAGGCAACGTTTCTTTTGCAATACCAACACCAGTATCTTTTATAGCTAAAAGCACTTTTGAATTATCTTTCTTCTCTAGAGAAACAGTTATACTACCTTCTTTTGTATATTTA
>JBAYAG010000079.1:0-2663 GCA_041669885.1 Minisyncoccota bacterium
CCCAACCCCAATAAGTATTATAACTATCAAAAAAATTATTGTCTTTTTCATAATACCTATATTATATCACCAATACGTTTGAAAAAAACAACAAAAAACAAACCCCGCCAAAAGGCGAGGTTTATCAAAGGTTTTAGTGATATTGATTATATTATAAATAAATGGTATTATTATTAATGGAGTCCTGAATGTTGTAGCCCTTTTAGCTAAGTGGCGAAAGGTATGTGATCAACCAGGTTATGCTCCTTCACAAAAAAAGAGAGGTCTGCAATGCAGACAAGTGCAATAGTATCAGTGCAGTCGAAGATCGCAGCCGAGATGCTTCTCGGCAAGATTCGTTTACCCAACCGTGGTGGCGAACCCAGTTACCTTCCTCGTTTGAGGGAGTGTTGCAAACGCGTTGAGAAGACCGTTGGTCGCGAAGCTGTTGGTGAGTGCATTCCCGAAGTTCGGGCAATGATGCACGCTATCGCCGATGGCATGTTTGATGCTGTAACGGGTGTCAAACTCGACAAGACCATTCAGGGTATCAAAGCTCTGAATGTCACTCAGCGGATAGCAGTTGAAATGATTCTCTCACAAGCGACTGGTAAATCCAGTGATAAACGTTGGGATGATACGCTGTATCACATTCGCAAGATTGTTGATCAGATCGTCACAACGTCGATCAGTGGTCTTACTGTTGAAGAGGTACGTGACGGGTATGATCCTTTCATTCACACCGTCGTCGATCACCTCTGCGACAACTGGAAAACTCTCATTGACTAAGCTTCTGACAGCTTAGATAACTCCGGCAGGCTTCGTGCTTGCCGGTTTTTTTTATTTAAAATTTATTAATTTCTTTTTCATTTTCTTGTGTTTTATTCCAAAGTTCTTTCATTATTTCACTAAAAGATAGTTTTTCATTTATTCCCTTTTTATATATATCTTTAAAATATTCTGGAATTGTTTTTTCTCCTATTTTTATATTAACAAAAGACTGATACCCCCAATCTATCGGTTTAATTATTTCATTTATCTGAGGATGACAATGTAAAATTATAGGGTCTATTATTTCACTTAATCTCCAAATTAAATGAGGTGATTCAAATTCTTCTTTCTTTGTTGTTGGAAAAACTTCTAGCCATTTTTTAAACCATAAGAAATGTAAAATTTCATGAGCAATAGTAACTTTAGCTTCGGACCAATCTTTTTTATAAAAAATACTAAATGAATAATCATCTAAAAATCTTGGACAAATAGGAACTATAGAGATAAAAGCTGTTATATTTTTATTGTCTGGCCATTTAGTTTCAAGATGTTCTGATAATATTTGTAAATATGAATCATTAATTTTATTCCAAGAAATATTAAAATTTTCTTTAGTTTCCAAAATCTCCTTTTTAAGTAATTTTGTTTTTTCTTCGGCAAATATTTTACAAATATTTATTTTTTCTTTTTCATCTTTTGTATTAGACAACTTATCAATCAAATCTGGATAAATATCTCTCATGAAGTAAAAAAATCTTTCGTTTGGATCAGAAAAAGAATATAGAAGTTCGGCTTCTTGTTCTATCGGAGCTATTTCAAAAGTTACTTTTGGAAGAAACATATTAAATTAATTTAAATTCCCAATTCCTTTCTAACCCCTTCTAATTTTTCCTTATCTTTCTTTTCTCTTTCTTCAATTTCTTTTAATCTTTGTTTAGATAATACTATGTCGGCTTTATCTCCATCAGACAACTTATCACCATATTTTTCTGGAGCTTCTAAGACCTCGATATTTTTACTAAAAACTTCTTTAGGTCCCCATTCTGGTTGTGGTTTTGTAATATGAACTGGTTGAATACTGACAAGTTCACCACTATTATCTTTAATAAAAACAGTGGCATATCCCAGAGACTCATGTCCAGTAGCTTCTGCTACATTTGCATGTGCATTTTCATGGGCCAAATAATTATCAATCCAACCATATTGAGTTCCAAATCTTTCTGACAAGTAATTAAGCATCATTTCAAATTCAACAATACTTCCAACTAAAGCACTCGATCTGAGTATTTCTTCTTCAAGTTGTTTTTCAGCTTTATTTTGTTCTTCATCACGAAATCCTTTTTCTATAAAAACAGAATTAAACTTTGATAATTCTCTTTCAATTTCCCCAAGTCTTTCATCAGAAATAGGATTACCAATAGCAGTTTCTACTTTTTTAATTATTTCTTCTCTTACTCTTTCTAACGAAAATTGTTCCATAGAATTATATCTTGCCTATCAAATCTACACTTGGTTCTAATGTATCACTTCCTGGTTCCCAACTTGCAGGACAGACATTTCCTTTGTGTTCACGTACAAATTTTGCTGCTTCTAACTTTCTTAATAATTCTTTAGCATTTCTACCTATATTATTATCATGTATTTCTATAGTCTTCAAAACACCATCTGGATCAATAATAAAAGTCCCTCTAAGAGACAAGCCCTCATTCTCTATATAAGTTCCAAACATTTTTGAAAGTTGTCCTGTTGGATCTGCAAGCATTGGATATTCTATTTTACCAATTGCTGGAGAACTATCATGCCATGCCTTATGCACAAAAGCCGTATCAGTACTTACACTCATAATTTCTCCCCCGAGAGATTTTATTTTTTCATAATGTTTTTGGGCATCTTCAAGCTCAGTTGGACAAACA
>JBAYAG010000080.1:0-2649 GCA_041669885.1 Minisyncoccota bacterium
ATATTGATGGTGTTTGGGTCTCCGGAGTTCCAACTATTGGTTTTCCTTATGATTATATACCAACTGTAATTGATGACACTATAATAGATCCAATACTATCAACTACTACAGCTACCACTACAGATTCAACCAGTACAAGCACAGTAGCTACTACAACTGTTATTACAAAAATAGTTAACCATCACTCAACTCATTATCTTTCTGAGGATTTAAGTGATTATGTCGAGGAGGAATCTTTTAAAGTATCAGCTGGAAGGGAAAGAATTGCTTATGTTGGTACGCCTATTAATTTTACAGCTAAAAATAATAAAGATGGTAAAAACCTTGATTTTAAATGGTCTTTTGGTGATGCAACAGAAAATAAGGGTAATGAAATAAGTCATGTGTATAAATACCCCGGAGAATATATTGTTGTTTTAAATGCTCAATATAATGGTGAAAAAGCTGTATCTAGAACTAGTGTAAAGGTTTTAGAACCAAAAATTATGTTATCAATTAATCAAAACAGTCTGGAGATAACTAATAATGGTGATGATGAAATAAATATAGGTGATTGGAAAATTAAGGGTTCTCAGTCTGAATTTTTAATTCCTAGAGATACAATAATAAGTTCAAAAAATAAGGTTATTTTATCTTTAGGTGATATCGGTTTTGTTTCTGAATCTTTTAGTTCAATAAGAATTGAAGATCAGTCTATAAATACAATCGCTTTTTCTCAAGACTTTATAGATAGTTCAATAAAGAAAGATAATAATGATCAAAGTATTGTTTTAAAGAATAATTATGAATTAGAAAAAATATTGGGTATGAAGGTAAAAGATGCAGAAAAAATGGTCGCAGATCAAAGATTAAAGTTAGCTAAGACTACACCTAAAGAACAACCAGCAAGCGATGATACTAGCTTTGAAAAAAGTATTTCTAATAATAATCAAATAGAAAATGATCAAAGGGCTGATAAAAAATTTATGATGGCTACTGTAAACGAAACTTTAGAATCAACAACTTCAGTTGGTTTTTGGGAGAGAGTAGGTAAGTTTCCTATTAATAGTATAAAATATATAGGTAGTATGTTTTATGATTTATAATTATATGCTATAATACAAGGGTAAATTTATGTTTAATGTTACTTTTTTTAAGTTTTTAGTCACTTTTTTGCTAATATTGGCTTTAAGTTTTTTGGTTATGGGGGTGGTTGGAGGATTTAGCAAATAAAAGTTTAGTCACTTATTACGCTAGTCTATTTAAGATTAGTCAATATTTTGTAAAAGACAATTACAAAATATAAAAAACTGTTGACATTCTCCTAAATTTTGCTAGTATGTTTACTCAAGCTCTTAAGAGCTTATCGCCGACGTAGAGCGAGATAAATGAGAAAATTTATTTTACCATTTATGAGCTGAGGAGAGCGAAAAGAGGTTAGCGCCTCTTATTGTTTTATTTTTATACAAATATATTATGTCAAGATCACTAAAAAAAGGGCCTTTTGTAGATGAAAAACTTCTAGAAAAAATAGAGGGAAAGAAACCTGTTGAAACAGGCGTCATTAAGACATGGTCAAGAAGAAGTCAGATATCTCCAGAAATGGTAGGTTTTGTTTTTGGTGTTTATAATGGTAAACAACATATAGAGGTTTTAGCTACAGAAGATATGGTTGGACACAGATTAGGAGAATTTTCACCTACTAGAAAGTTTACAAGACATGGAGGTAAGATGCAGAAAGAACTTGATATAAAAGCTAAAGAATCAGAAATCGCAGCATCAAAAGCAGCAAAAGCAACTGTTGAATCTAAAAAATAAAAACTATGATAATCGCTAAATTAAATGATTATAGACAATCACCAAGAAAGGTAAGATTAGTTGCCACTCTTGTTAAAGGTAAAAAGGTAGAAGAGGCAAAAGCTTCCCTTAATTTTTTAGTTAAAAGAGCAGCTAAACCACTTTGTGATCTCCTTGATTCAGCTATTGCAAATGCAGAACATAATTTTAATATTACAGCAGATAATCTTTTTGTAAGAGAATTTAAAGTAGACGAGGGTGTAGCTCTTAAAAGAAGAATGCCAAGAGCAAGAGGTATGGCTTATCCTATAAAGAAAAGAACAAGCCACGTCTTTATACAATTAGATACTATAGACAATATGCCTATTAAAAAAGGTAAGAAAGTTGCTATAGTTAAAGAAATAGTTAAAAATGAAGCAAAAAAGCCTGTTAAAAAAACAGTTAAAAAAGCTTCAATTAAAAAATAAAATTTATGTCACACACAGTACATCCATACGCACATAGGTTAGGAATAATCAGAGATTGGAAATCTCGTTGGTTTTCATCTGGAAAGACCTATAAGGATTTTCTAAGAAGCGACATGCTCCTAAGAGAGTATTTAGAAAAAAAGATGAGAGGCCAGTATATTGGCTCTATTGAGATGGAAAGAAATGATAAGAATTTTAGACTTATAATAAAGACATCAAGACCAGGTGTTGTTATAGGAAGAAATGGTGAAAATTCAATTAAACTTAGAAATGATATATTGAAATTCGCTTTAAAAAATAAACTTTCAGTTCCAGTTGATTTTAAACTTGATATAGAAGAAATCAAATCACCAGAATCAAATGCAGTTATAGTATCTCAAATGATAGCGGAAGGACTTGAGAAAAG
>JBAYAG010000081.1:0-2622 GCA_041669885.1 Minisyncoccota bacterium
AACCTATAAGAGCAGAAAGTCCAACTGTAGATTTAACAGAGTTTGGTATTTCAATACCTACTAGAGATTTACCAGGGATAGGTGCTTCTATTCTTATTGGATGTGCAGCAAGAGCCAAAGATAAATCATTTTGTAAACCAAGTATTCTTGAGATTTTTACACCTTCAGCAGGTTTCAGAGCATATCTTGTAACAGATGGGCCTATAGATACTTCGTCCATTTCTACATCTATATCAAAATTCTGAAGTGTTCTTTTTATTATATTTGCATTTGCCTTAACATCACCAGCTACGATTCTTCCTTTATCTTTTTCAAGTAGAGATAGTGGGGGAGGGACGTATTTTGTATTACCGATTGCTCTAGGAGTAGTAACTTTGAGTTCTTCCTCTACATCATTTTTAATAAAAGCTCCTCTTGTTTGTTTTCTAGATTTTTCTTCCTCTTCTTCTCTTCTTCTTTCTTCCTTCTCTTCTTCTTGTATTTTTCTTCTTTTATCTTTTACACTCTCCTCTTTTTCTCCATTCTTAATTTTTATATTTTCTATATCGTCTTCATCTTCTTCCTCCTCTTGTGTTTTATCTTTTCTCCAAAATAGAAGTGACCTAATTGTAATTTTAGTTTCAAAAAGGATTAAACATGAGATAGTGAGGATAGCGATTAAAATTATTATACTTGCATATAGTCCGAAGAGCTTAAGAAGTGGGGTAGAGAAGATCCATCCAAGATAACCTCCTTTTGCTGTCCAGTAAGTTTTTGAGATTAAATCGATAAGACCAAGTCCAGAAATAAAAAAGAGTATTCCACCAAAAACTTTTATTTTGTTAAATTCTCTTTCTTCTGCTTTGAAAAAAGAAATACTTAAAAGTAGAAAAAAGATAGGTATGAGGAAGTATCCTATTCCAAGAAGTATTGATAGAAGATAGTAAACTTTATCTCCGACAATACCAGCTTTGTTTAGTGATGATAAAATAAAAATTATTGATAAAACCAAAAAGGTAATAGCTATGATTGCTTGCTTTGTTTCACTCTTTACGGTGCTCCAGAAATTTATTTTTTGTTGAGTATTTTTTTTAATATTTTTTTCTTTTTTCTTTGATGCCATAATTTTATTTTTTAATATGTCATCCCGTTGTAGAACGGGATCCAGTATTTTTATAATTTTGTATCTTCTGTCTTTGCGAGCAAAGCGAAGCAATCCAGAATTATTTTTGTATTTTACTTTATAAACTTTCTACTTTAAACTTTTTACTTATGTGTATATTATATCAAAATTCTTTCTTAATTTCTTGTAAAATTTTCTTCTCGCATTGTCATTCCTGAGTAGGCAGGAATCTATGAGTACAAAACCAGGTGAGCCCTTGGGAATTCAAAAAGGGGTCTCCTGATTTTGTTCATTTCGTATTTATCGTCTTACTTCTGTATTATTATTCTCATACATACAGGAGTCCAGTATTTTTCTTTTTCAATTACAACACCTATAACAATTAAAACATTTACAACTTTTGACTTTTTACTTTCTACTATCTTATTTTCCCTTTACATTTTTTATTGGACATACTATCATAGACATAAACAACAGCTCGTCCTTGAAAATCTTAAGAGACAAAGTATAAAAGACACGTTTAAATCAAGGACTTTTTATTATTAGACATTAATCGGACAATATTTATTAACATGGACAATCAAAATAATTCAATTGATTCAAATAGTCAAAATATACCCTCAGTAAAAGCAAATATTGAACATATCTTCTCTGGAGATTCTTATGGACTTTTTGTATTTAAAAAGACAGAAAGGATAGTCACTGCCATATATTTGCTCACTGGTCTTATGTCTGATAGTGAACCAATGAAGAGTAGACTTCGAGAGATAGCTACTGAGCTTATTTCAAATGCATTGAGTATGTCCGAAAGAGTCTGGGGAGAAGAATTTTTTCAGAAAGGTATTTTTAATAATATCTCAGAAATATTAGTTTTGTTTAATATCGCGGAAACAACAAAAATGGTATCAAAAATGAATCATGATATATTAGTTTCAGAGTTATATAAATTATCAAATTTTCTAACTACTTCTGGTTCAAATTATTCGTCAGCAAAGATAGCTTTCTCTCCAAATATTTTTCCTGGAGATTACAACTATGCACCAGATAAAAGTTATAAAAATAATTCTTTAAATATTCAAGACAGTTTTGATATGAAGGGCCAGGATCTTTATAAAGGACAAAAGGACATTAAAGATATTGAAAAAGATAATGTCTTTAATAAAATGTCCCCTATAAAAATTAGTGATGGAGAGAAAAACATAAAAGACAAAAATAACAGACAAAACATCATCAAGTCCATGCTTAAAAGTGGAGTGAAGTTAACTATAAAAGATTTTGCAAAAAATATAAAAGGTTGTAGTGAAAAGACTATTCAAAGAGAACTTATATCAATGGTTTCAAGTGGTGTCTTAAAGAAAGAGGGGGAAAGAAGGTGGTCTAAATATTTTCTTGCATAAAGGCTCGCTCGAGTTCTCCATTTAAAAACACGATATAAATTTTTTCGTCAAAAAATTTATTCTCTACTCAGATAATTTTTTGCTAAAAATTATCTTCCGTAAGGTTTTTAAATGGAGAACTCT
>JBAYAG010000082.1:0-2615 GCA_041669885.1 Minisyncoccota bacterium
TATAGAGATTGTTATGGCTACCAACCATAATCGTATAAAATTACGACCACAATCCGCCAAAGGCGGACTAAAGGGCTAATCTATAAAAAGAGAGTCCCAAGAAATAATCAAGGGAAAACTAGGTGGAACCACGAGCAACTGTGGCCGAACATTAAAATGTTTTAGGCTAGTTGTGCGCCCTGGTGAGAATACAAGATATTGTATTTTCACTAGGGCGATTTTTATTAACTTAATCGTCTTTGCGAGCAAAGCGAAGCAAACCAGAATCAGTTCCTGGATTGCCACGAATTACCTCGCAATGACAGAAAAATTATATGGAAGATAAGATTTTTAAAATAAGACATTCTCTCGCTCACCTACTCGGTGCAGCAGTAAAGGAATTATTTCCAAATGTAAAGATAGCCACGGGTCCAGCTATTGAAAATGGTTTTTATTATGACTTCGACTTTTCTGGAAACGCAGATTCAAGCGGACAAGACGCAGAAAAACGCGGAATAACAGAAAAAGACCTCGGAAAAATAGAACAAAAAATGAGAGAGATTTTCAAAAAATGGCAAGGTTTTGAAAGAAAAACGATTTCTTATAATGAAGGTAAAAAACTTTTTGCAGACAATCCATATAAACTTGAACTTATAGAAGAATACAATAAAGATGGAAAAGAACTAAGTATTTATATATCTGGAGATTTTACAGACTTGTGTGCAGGTCCTCATATTGAAGACATAAAAGATATTAAAACAGACGCATTTAAACTAGAAAGAATTGCTGGTGCTTACTGGAAAGGAGACGAAAAAAACAAAATGCTTACAAGAATATATGGTCTAGCTTTTTCTACAAAAGAAGAACTTATCTCATACGAGCTACAACAAGAAGAAGCAAGAAAAAGAGATCATAGAAAACTTGGTAAAGAATTAAAACTCTTCACAATATCTGACTTGGTAGGTGCAGGACTTCCAATGTTACAACCAAACGGAATGATACTCAGAAAAGAAATAGAAGACTATCTATGGGACTTACATAAAGATAAGGGTTATGACAGAGTTTGGACTCCGCATATCACAAAAAAGGGTCTTTATGAAACTTCAGGACACGCAGCAAAATTTGGTGAAGAGCTTTTCAGAGTAAAAGGAGGTGATGAAGAATTCTTTATGAAGCCGATGAATTGTCCTCACCATATGCAAATCTTTTCTGATAATCAGTTCTCATATAGGGATATGCCTGTCCGATATTTTGAACCAGCAACTGTTTATAGATATGAAAAAGCAGGACAACTTTCTGGACTTACAAGAGTCCGTGCTATAACTCAAGATGATGGACACTTATTCTGTAGAGGGACTCAAATATCTGAAGAAGTTGGAACTATAGTAAAAATCATTAAAGAGTTTTATACGACGATGAATATGATGGGAAAATACTGGGTAAGACTTTCTGTTCGTGGAGATGATAAAAGTAAATATCTTGGAGGAGATGAAGTTTGGGAAAAAGCTGAATCTGCTTTAGAAAAATCTGCAAAAGAAAATGAATTAAATTATAAAAGGGTTGAAGGAGAAGCAGCATTTTACGGACCGAAATTAGACTTTATGTTTTATGATGCGATAGGAAGAGAATGGCAACTTGCAACAATACAATGCGACTTCAACTTACCCGAAAGATTTGATCTATCTTTTACAAATGAAAAGGGTGAAAAAGAAAGACCTGTTGTTATACACAGAGCAGTCTCTGGTGCCCTTGAACGATTTATGGGTGTTATGATAGAACATTTTTCAGGAAACTTTCCTCTCTGGCTTTCTCCAGTGCAAATAAAAGTTGTGCCTGTAAGAGAAAACCATAATGAAGTCGCAAAACAAGTTGGAGATGAATTAAAGAAAAATGGTTTTAGGGTTGATTGTGATATGAACGAAGGTAACATGGGAGGAAAAATCCGTGATGCGAAGACAAAAAGAATTCCTTATACAATAATAATCGGCGATAAAGATATTGCGGTAAATAAAATAACGGTAGAAAATAGAGATAAGGGACAACTCGGCCAAATGGATTTGAAAGAGTTTATAGAGAAAATAGTAGAAGAGAGAAATAAAAAGTTGTAAATGATGTAGATGTTGAAAATGTTGTAAATGTAAATACACATCAATACAACAAAGGCGGGCCGTTTACGGCCCGCCTTTTGTATTGAATTATTGAATTAAATTTACATCTAGAACAACTAGAACACTTACAACATCTACAACTTTTATTATTTGATTTCTCCTTCACCCACTGCAATCCATTCACCAGTAGATAAACTCTTTATGACTTCATTAGCTTTTGCTTTACCAAGTCTTGAAAGTTTTAATATCTTTTCTATAGCAGATGATGAAAGTATAACTTTATTCATTCTTGCATAGTCTTCTATATCTGTCAGTGCTTTATTATCTAATTCCACTGTTTGTATAAAATCAGTTTGTACTTTGAATGAATCTTTTGAATCTGTATTATTTGATTCAACAGTAGCAACTTCTTGTATAGAATTCATTCTTTTTCTCAATAGGTAGTAAGCTAGGAACATACTCCATAATACAAGCATTGTAGCAAATAATACTATCTTTATATTATCACCTGCTCCTGTATAAGGCACA
>JBAYAG010000083.1:0-2577 GCA_041669885.1 Minisyncoccota bacterium
CCTTACTGAACCATTTTTTGATATAGTTAAATTTCTTATAAATTATTATGAAATTCAACCAGATAGAAGTTAATAGAGTTGAAAGTTCATAAAGTTATAAAGTTTGTAAAGTAAAGACAAAGATTTAATTATAATTTGAACGTCTTTGCGAGGAAGTAACCTGACGAAGCAATCCAGTATTTTTAGTTTTAATAAACGTTTTATTTTATCCTTTTAACTAATTATCTTTGTGGTAATATCATTATATGAAATCAATTTTTAAAAAAGTAATATCATCAATAATTCAATTTGAAGCAAAACTTATATTAAAAAAATATAAGCCTAAAATAGTTGCGGTTACTGGTAGTGTGGGTAAAACTTCTACTAAGGATACCATTTTTTCTGTTATGTCCACCTCTTTTAATACTAGGAAGAGTGAAAAAAGTTTTAATAGTGATATTGGTATACCACTTACAATACTTGGATGTCATAATGCGTGGAGTGACCCATTTTTGTGGTTTAAAAATATTTTTATTGGTGTAGATTTAATTCTTTTTAAAAATGAATATCCAGATTGGCTCATACTTGAAGTTGGTGCAGATAGACCAGGAGATATAAAACAGGTCACAAGATGGTTAAAACCAGATGTTGTTGTTGTGACTGCTTTTGCAAAAGTTCCTGTTCATATAGAGTTTTTTAATTCTAGAGAAGAGATCATAAGAGAAAAAAGGTATCTTGTTGAAGCCCTCAAACACGACGGTACTGTGATAGTAAATGGAGACGATATTGATGCTATGAATATGAGAGATATGGTAAAAAATAATTCTATCGTTTATGGTACTGATGGTCTTTCAGACATAATAGCTTCAAATTCTTCAATACATTATTCTGAGAAAGGACAGATTGACGGTGTATCTTTTAAAGCTGATTATAAAGAAAATAGTGTGCCAATAATAATAAAAGGTTCTCTTGGTGATCAAAATATATATTCTGCACTTGCTGCTATTGCTGTAGGCTTATCTCAAAAAATAAATCTAGTGAAGATGGGGGAGGCGCTTTTAAATCACGAAACACCAAAAGGAAGGATGAAAATAATTTCTGGTATTAAAAACTCTATAATCATGGATGATACTTATAATTCTTCTCCTATAGCTTTAGCTTCCGCTCTTAATACTCTTAAAAATATTAAAACAAAAGGAAAGAAGATTGCTGTCTTGGGTGATATGATGGAGCTAGGTAAACATTCCTCTGAAGAACATTATACTGCCGGAAAAATGTCTTCAGAAAGTTGTGATGTTTTGATTACTGTTGGGTTGAGATCTAGGAAAATAGCAGAGGGTGCACTTGATGGTGGTTTAAGCGAAAAGAATATTTTTCAATATGATGATTCTGTTTCTGCAGGAAAATTTGTTCAAGAAATTATTTCTGATGGGGATATCGTTCTTATGAAAGCCTCTCAATCTCTTAGAATGGAAAAAGCTGTAGAAGAAATAATGGCTGAACCAGAGAAAGCTAGAGGTTTACTTGTAAGACAGGAGAAAGAGTGGCTTGTGAAGTAAAAAGTTCATAAAGTTAAAAGTTTATAAAGTGAACACTATTTTTTTAGTTTTTTGTATGTCATTCCTGCGTAGGCGGGAATCCAGGTTTGTATTTGTCTTATTAAAAATTATTTATAAAAGAAGCTCACCAACAATTAGGCGAGCTCATTTGTTTTCCTTTATAAAATAAAAAGAGAGATAAAGTATTGTCATTAGTAATAAAAACAAGAGAATATCCAAAAAAAATTTATTTTTCTTTAACCATTTTTTTGAAGCATGTGTTTTTATGTGCATATGCATAATGCACACAACACTCCAAAGAATTGGCATTAGTATTATTAGTGCAATAAAAATCAAAGTAAAATGACTTCTCATTTTTTTCCTTTTTGTTGAGAGCTTTTCTATTTACTATTATACAATAAAAAGCAATTTTTATTAATTATAATTGTTTGTTATAATAAATTTATTATGGGTATTTAAATAGAATTTAATCCAGATGAGGAAATAAAAACAGAAAATTTTGAAAGAATTCCTTTGAAAAACAAATTACATTTTCAACTTATTCTTATGAATGCGAACGCAGTAAAGAAAGCCTTATTGTTACCGTCAGTAATATCAAGCTGGAGCTTGGAATCAACCAGATCATAGAGTTCTTTGTTGAACTTTGGGAGTATCTTTATTTCTTCTGTCATGACTGTATTCTAACATTTTTTAACTATTTACTCAGTATACAAAACGACCTCTACTGAGAGGTTTTTTGTATACTTCTCGTGCTAGCACGTGACAGTGACCTTACGGGGAACGTGATTACACTTATCTCCCTCGACTAAATTTTCGCCGTCGCTCAAATTTGTCTGGGCACCGGCTCATATTTTTGTCTGCTGACAAAAATGTATTCCGCCGTTCGATTCCCTGACGAAAGTAATAACATTACTTTCTTAAGGTCACTGAATAAAAAAGGCTCTGATAATAAAATCAGAGCTCTTTTTTAAACCAGTGACCTTACGGGGAATCGAACCCCGATTACAGCCTTGAGAAGGCCGTGTCCTAACCGTTAGAC
>JBAYAG010000084.1:0-2548 GCA_041669885.1 Minisyncoccota bacterium
CTCGCTGGTGATAATACAAATGCAAATAGTGATTACTCTTTTGCAAGGATATATAAAGATGTAAATAAATTAAAATTTAAAATATGAGATACTTTTATTGGGTTTTAATAATAATAATTGGTATAGCTATGGTTTATATACCAAAAATTAATCTTTCTTTAACTATTTCTCTAGGAGTGGTTGTTTTGGTGCTAGGGGTATTTGGACTTGCGAGAGATTTATTTCATAGGAGATACTAAATTAGTAGAAAATTACAAGTTAAAAATTCATAAAGTAAAAATAATTAAATACAAAAAACCAGGAGACCCCTTTTTGAATTCCCAAGGGCTCACCTGGTTTTTTGTAAGAGGGTTTTCGCTTCACGAAAACCCTCTTTGTATTTTTATAAATTAATTAACCTGGATTGCCACAGATGATTACATCTTCGCAAAGACATACTAGAACTATTTATTCCCTACTCTAGACACATAATCACCTGTCTCAGTATTTACAGAAATAGTCTCGCCTTCGGTAATAAAAAGTGGGGCGTTTATAATTGCACCAGTTTCTAAAGTTATTTGTTTTGTTCCTCCAGAAGAAGTATCCCCTTTAACAGCGTAAGGAGCCTCTGTTACCTTTAAATCAACTTTAATAGGCAATTTAACACCAATTACTTTTTCATTAAAAACAAGTGTTTCTACAACAGAATTTTCCTTCATAAACTTAGCTGGATTCCCTATCAAGGTTTCACTTATATTGAACCTATCTGAAGGATTTTTTGGATCACAAAACCATAACTCATTTTTATTTTTATAAAGAAATTTTGCATCTTTATATTCAACATCTGCTTCAGCTATTTTTTCAGATTGATGAAAAGAAACTTCGGTAATCTTACCTGTTATAAGATTCTTAAGTTTAGTAGCGTTAACTGGTTTTCTCATTTGTTTTCTAAAAACATGAGAACTCAAAACTTCATAAGGTTGACCCTCATAAAGTATAATTTTTCTTTCTGTTGCTTCGCTGTAATCTAAAATAGCCATATAATATAATTGTTTAACCTAATAACAAAATTGATTCTACATAAAAAAATAATAAAAAACAAGGAAAAAACAATAAAAGATTTATGATTCAAGATTCAGGATTTAAGAATTTAATACAAAAATACTAGATTGCTTCGTACCTCGCAAAGACAATGAATATACAAATACTGGATCCCGTCCTTCAACGGGATGACAATACAAAAAGAATACTGGACTGATAAATAATATTTTACATAACAAAAAACCAGGAAACCCCTTTTTGGAGATTCAAGGGCTCACCTGGTTTTTAAATATAATCTGCGTCTAGTCTGCGATAGATTATCTGGCGACAAAAGGAAGAAGCGCCATATATCTTGCTCTTTTTATAGCTTGAGCAAGCTGTCTTTGGCTTTTAGCACGGACACTTGTCTTCTTTTTTCCTTGTATTCTTGCATGAGGATTCAAAAACTTCTTAAGAAGTTCTATATCCTTATAATCAACGTATTTTATATTATTTTGTGAGAAAAAACACTGCTTCATTTTTGTATTATATTATTTTATATTTTATAAACTTTTCCTGACCGGACAGGTTACTTTTAAACTTAAACTTTAAACTAGAAAGGTATGTCTTCTGGGTTAATCTCTTCTGTTGGATATTCTATAGTATCCATCGCAGGAGAACTTGCTTTTGTTGATGAATTTTCACTATCTTTATGTGAAGAATCTCCTTGATAACCAGCTCCACCAGTCGGAAGACTAGGACCAAACTGGAAATTTTCAAGAGTAATTTCTGATCTATATTTCTTTGTCCCATCTTTATCATCCCAAGATCTATTAGTGATTCTCCCTTCTACGAAGATACTCTTCCCTTTCTTCATATACTGAGCGAGAACTTCAGCTTGTTTTCCAAAAGCAACTACATTATGAAATGTTGTGTCTTCTTGTTTAACACCATCTTTATCTTTCCATGTTCTGTTAGTAGCAACACCAAAAGAAACAACTTTTGTTCCAGAAGGAAGTGATTTCAACTCTGGATCTTTTGTTAAGTTACCAAAAATAAAAGCTTTGTTTATATTCATCTTATATTTTATTAAGCCTCCTCCTCTATTAATTCATCTATTGATTTATCTATTTCTTCAATAGAAGCTGGTTTCTCAATTTTCTCTGCTTTTACAACCGCTGTTTTTAATTTTGAATCCTTATCTGAAAAAACAGTAATTTTAGGTGAATACATAGTGTTTTCTCTAACTGTTTTCACTACTATATATCTTAAAACTGATTCATTTGATTTCAAACTAGAATCGATCTTCTGTATATCACCACCTTCACTAAGCTCAAATTTAATAAAACCAAAATAAGCCTTGTCAAAAGTTTTATAACTACCACCAAATGCTTTTTTAATAGTGTAAGCTAAAGGTCTAAGCTTTGGAGCTTCTTCTGAAATTATTAAACTATTTTCTTTAGCTAAAACAGCCTTTATTTTATCTACTTCAGCAGGAACATTTTCTTCTGCTATAGAAGAAATAAGGTGATATCCGATTTCGTATATC
>JBAYAG010000085.1:0-2543 GCA_041669885.1 Minisyncoccota bacterium
TCCTTACTTCACTATTATACACCTTAAAATATTCTCGCACTAGTTTAACAACTCTTTTGTTTGCTAAACCTCTTTCGGCCGGTTCTTTTACAGAGACAGAAAAATGATCCTCTGATATTTTTTCAAATTTTTCTTTTTTAGCACCAGCCTGAACTTTAAGTTTTATATACATTTCGTTAGAGATCAAATTATAACATCTTTATAATTAAAAACCCCGCCTGTATTTGGCGGGGAAGGTAAATGTAGACAACACAAATCAATAAATTCTACGTGTCACATGGAGAGGAAGGCTATCAAAGTTGATAACACTGATTTTCTCCCTAGAAAAATATTCCTCTCTGAGAATACCCACCAACAGAGCAAAATCATCCTGACAGCAAAGACCGCTGACATATACGATACAGAAACTTGTTTCTTTTCCCAACCCGTCAAACACCTCGTTCGTCGTAAAAGCAAACTTAATGTCTTCTGGATCTCTTATCTTTATATCTTTGATCTTTAAACAAAAACGTGCAAGAAGATCGCTCTTACTACAGTTTTTAGGTAAACCATGAATATCAACAAGGATCATTGTGCCCAACCTTTCTCATAAGACGTTCAAGAACAAACCTAATTAGATATTACAGGTTTAAAATAAATTAGCAAGAACAAGACTTCCCTTTTAAAAATTAATTTGCTAATATATTTTTCGTATTCGTGATAGAATATAAAAACATTCCAGAGTAGTTGAAATGTGACCATATAGAACATTTCAAAAGCGTAAGACACGAAGGTGTCGAGCTGGGGTCGCTAAATTTTTCAGCAGAAAAATATTTGTGACCAGCGGTTCCGCTGAACTACTTCGTAATTAAATATAATCATTCCGGAGTAGCTCAGCGGTAGAGCGGCGAGCTGTTAACTCGTTGGTCGTAGGTTCGATCCCTACCTCCGGAGCCAAAAATCATTAGACCCTTTTTAGAGGGTCTTTTTGATTTTTAGGCTCCAGAGAGTAAGTGCTGGGTAGCATTACGTGTAGGGATCGAAAACCTTTGATAGGTTTTATAGAGTGTAATCACGAATATAAAACAGAAAAGGTTTACTGTTCTCGTAGAGAAAGATTCCCTACCTTACATCAAGAGTAGTTGTAAACCAAAGTAAAGTATCATTATCAAATATAGTTTGATATAATTTTTTTTATGACGATTTTTTATATATTATTATTTATTTGCTCTTGTTTTTTAATGATTTTATCTGGAAATTGGCTAATTAAATCTCTTTCTCAGATTTCAGAAATCTTAGGAATAAAAAGATTTACAGTGGCCTTTTTGCTCATGTCTTTGGCTACTGCTGCACCAGAATTATTCGTTGGTATAAGTTCCGCATTAAAAGGTATACCTGAATTATCATTAGGAAATATTATCGGTCAAAATATTATTCACTTTACAGTTGCAATTTTTATCTGTGTTTTAATTAGTGGTGGTTTCCATGTTAAATCAAAGAGAATCACAACAACAGCCTTCTTTTCTGCTTTTATGGCTCTTTTCCCTTTACTTTTGATTTTAGACGGCTCTTTATCAAGAATTGATGGTGTTATTCTTATTATTATTTTCCTTGTTTATATTTTTAAAATGTTAAAAAATAGTAAAAGATACGATATTGTATATAATGACCCAAAAACAGATGATAAAACTACAATTTTAAAAAGAATATATTTTTTCTTTAAAGATTTTGGTATTTTTATTTCTGGTTCAATTGTTCTTATTATTGCTTCCCAGGGTATAGTTAGATCAGCAATTTTTTTTGCCGAAAAGATGAACATTCCATTAATAATAATTGGTGTCTTAATAGTCAGTTTGGGGACAGCTTTACCAGAGGTTTATTTTTCTGCTTTTTCAGCAAAAAATGGTGATGGAGAAATAATGTCTGGTAATCTTCTTGGCTCAACAGTAGTTTCTACTAGCTTGGTATTAGGAATTGTTGCTATTATTTCGCCACTTACCGGTATTGAATTTTTCTCATATTTTCTAAGTCGTATAGTATTATTTATTTCAGTTATTTTATTTATTTTTTTTATGTTAACTGATAGAAAAATATCTCTGAAAGAAAGTTGGTTTTTGTTAATGATTTATTTAATTTTTATTGGATGGGAAATATTTATTTAATATTATGAATTCAAATACACAAAACGAAAAATTTTGGCAGATATCAATAGAAGAAACAGCAAACCTATTAGAGACCGATATAGAAAGTGGTTTATCTAATCAAGAAGTAAATGATCGTCTTGATAAATTTGGTAAAAATACTCTTAAAAAGAACCAAAAAAATAGTAAAATAAAAATATTTTTTAGACAGCTTAAAAGTCCATTAATCCTTATTCTTATTTTTGCTGGTATAATCACACTTAGTATTTCACATTATCGTGACTCTATATTTATTTTTATTGCTGTAATAGTTAATTCTATTTTAGGCTTTTGGCAAGAAAATAAAGCTGAAAACGCCCTTACACAACTTAAAACTTATCTCAAACAAAGAGCTCGTGCAATACGTGAAGGAAAAGAAAAAGA
>JBAYAG010000086.1:0-2525 GCA_041669885.1 Minisyncoccota bacterium
GCATACTCAGATGAAAGATTTTCTAGAAGGATAGCAAAAGCAATAGTTAGAGAAAGGGAAATAAAACCGATAAAAACGACGAGTGAGTTAGTAGAAATTATAAGTAATGCAGTTCCAATATCGTATAGAAAGGGAAAAATACATTGTGCTACAAAAACCTTTCAAGCCTTAAGAATAGCTGTAAATGATGAAATAAGTGCACTTAAACAGGGTATGTCTGATGGTTGGGAAGTTTTAAATACAGGTGGAAGAATGGCGATAATTTCTTTTCATAGTGTTGAAGACAGAGAGGTGAAGAATTTTTTTAGAGATAAAGTAAAAAATAGAGAAGGAATATTAGTGAACAAAAAAATAATAGTACCTAATGAAAGAGAAGTTGAAGAAAACCCTAGATCGAGAAGTGCAAAATTAAGGGTTATAGAAAAGACAATATTATCAATATAAGAAATAAAATTTATAATCAGAATGGTAACTCAAATTTTTAAAAAACAAATAGAAAGGATTGAATATAGAGAAAAGAGTATTTTTTGGATTTTTTTCTGTATATTTATATTTTTTTTATTTTCTTATGGTTTTATGGTGAACAGAACTATAGCTAATGCTATTGATAAACAACAAATCGAAGAAGAAATTCTTATTCTAAATTCTGATATTAATTCTATGGAATCTAATTATCTTGGTTTGAAAAAAAATGTTACTATAGATTTTGCTATTGCAAAAGGTTTTATAAAAAATTCTCAAGAAAAATATGCTGTAATTTCAATTAATAATAGTTTATCTTTGTCTGTAAATGAAAATTAGTTGTTTTAAAAATAGAATAAGGTTGATATTTGGTTTTTTTATTGTTTTAACTTTAGTAATAATAGTTAGGTTGTATTTTCTTCAGATAGTAAAAGGAGAGGCTTTTAGTGAGAAAGCTGATAGACAATATGTAAGTGTATCTGTGGATACTTTTGATAGAGGATCTATTTTGTTTCAAGATAAAAATGACATATTATTTTCTGCTGCAACACTAAAATCTGGTTATTTAATTGCTTTAAATAACAGAAACATTGCTACTAATACTGATAAATATTATAAAGAGTTATCAAATATAATTTCTATTGATAGTGATACTTTTTATTCAAAGATTTCTAAAAAAGATGATCCTTACGAAGAGATAGCTACACATCTTTCTGAAGATCAAGTTAAAAAAATCAAAGAACTTAATTTACCTGGTTTAATAATAGAAAAAGAAAAATGGAGATATTATCCTGGTGATGATCTTGCTTCTAGGCTCATTGGTATTGTTGGCTATAATGGTGATAAACTAGAGGGTAGATATGGTCTTGAAAAATATTATGAAGATGTTTTATCAAGAAACGGTAGTAATCTTTATGTTAATACTTTTGCTGAAATTTTTTCTAATCTAAGCGACACTTTAATTAAAGATAAAGAAAGAGAAGGAAATATTGTCACTTCTATTGATCCTGAAGTTCAGGGTTATGTTGAAAAAGTAGTTAATGATACAAACAACAAGTGGGATTCTAAGATTACAGGAGCTATAGTTATAAATCCAAAAACAGGAGAAATATATTCAATGACTATCTCACCAACTTTTAATTTAAATGATTTTAAAAATGAAAAAGATGTAAGTATTTTTGCTAATCCACTTGTAAGTGATGCATATGAAATGGGTTCTATTATTAAACCTCTTACTGTGGCAGCAGGTCTTGATACTGGAGATATTACAGCAAAGACAACTTATGATGATAAAGGCTTTTTAAAAATGGATGGTAGAACTATTTATAATTATGATAAAAAAGGAAGAGGGATCATTGATATGCAGGCTGTTCTTAATAATTCTCTTAATACTGGTGTGACTTTTATAATGAATAGAATGGGTAAGGAAAAATTTACTGAATATTTTCAAAAATACGGTATTGGCTCTGAAACTGGTATAGATTTACCGAGTGAAGCATCAGGAAACATTGGTAACATATTGAATAATTTAAATAATAATAAGAAGATTGAATATGCAACGGCATCATTTGGCCAAGGCATTTCCATGACACCAATCATTACAGTAAGAGCTCTTTCTGTGCTTGCAAATGGAGGTAAGCTTATTATTCCTCATGTAGTCAAAAAAATAGATTATAAAGTTGGTTTATCAAAAAATATTTCTTATGTAAACGAATCAAAACAAATAATAAAAAGAGAGACTTCAGAAGAAATATCCAGAATGCTTGTGAGGGTTGTAGATGAAGCTCTCGCTGGTGGCGATATGAAGATGAAAAATTATAGTATTGCAGCAAAAACTGGTACAGCCCAAATAGCAAGACCTGCAAATGAAGGTGGTGGGTATTATACAGATAAATGGCTCCATTCGTTTTTTGGATATTTTCCAGCTTATAATCCTAAATTTCTAGTTTTCCTTTATACAGTTGAACCTAAAAATGTTGATTATGCGTCTAAGACCCTTACTGAACCATTTTTTGATATAGTTAAATTTCTTATAAATTATTATGAAATTCAACCAGATAGAA